>JABWBV010000468.1 GCA_013359445.1 Anaerolineales bacterium
GTTCTCATTGGTGAGGGCGAGACTGCTGAACTCGCTCATCCCGCCAAAGGCCATGAGAACGTGCATAATGACGGCAAGTTGCCGCTGGGTTTCATTCGGTTGACCCCGTGCCGCCAGATAATCGTCGAAGTCGCCGCGAAACCAATCCGCCCACTTTTCAACGCCATGCGCTTTAAGATGCTCAGAGATCGCTTTGAGAGAGCCGAGGAGGCGCATTTCGTTCAGTTTTTCGATGCCGGGAGGGTGATCGTGGGTCATTAGTCGGTTGGTTTGCAGGTTGGTTAGTTGGTTGTTTACTTTGTCTACTTTATTTACCTTATCTACCCTATTTCACCACCCTTGCGGCTTCTGCACGGACATCTTCACTTGGATCGTTTTCTGCGAGCCAACGCAATCGCGATTGAATGGCTTCCGGCAGGGGGCGGTGCAGGGCAAAATAAACCTCGGTGAGAAAGCCAATCGCCCAGCCGCGCGTGTCGGCCCGGTTATGGGAGAGGGCGGAAGCCAGGGTTTCGAGGGCGGTTTTATCTCCCGTCAGGGCGGCGATGCGACTCAAGCCTTGCAGAGCCAGGCGGCGGCGGTCTTCGGCGTGGGTTCCGCGCGTTTCGTAAGCGCGGAGGAGAAAAGGCAGGTGTTCTAGGGTGGCGCGCGCTGTCAGGGTTTCGTAAATTGCACGCTCCACTTCCCAGTAGCCTGCCTCACGTTGGCCTTGAATGGATTCGCCAAAAGCGATCAAGGCCGTTAAATCTTGCTGATCCGGGTCGGGATACCAGCGCAAAGCACGGGCCAACAGGCCGATTTTGTCGGTGTTGGCATTGTCTTCGTTGAGCGCGGCCTGGATAGAAATCAGGTGGGAGAGGAATTTTTCGGACATCGGGAGCGAAATTGCACACTGAAAACGGGCTAAGGGTGGTAACGGATTTCAACCCGTTTGGCATACCAGACGCCGAATTTTTATTCGGCAGATTTTGGACGGCGAATAAAATCCAACACAGCATTTGCACCAAAATCCGCCATTCGGTACGGGAAGGCAAATTCCTGGTAGGCCCACTCGCGCCATGCGGAGAGGGAATTCCTGGCGTAAACGTTTGCGAGGGCGGTGACACCCAGATTGATCGCACCGAAAAGCGTCTGGTAGGCAGTGAGTAGAGAGAATTCTTCCTGCGAGGGAGACAGGAGGTTCGCAACGGCTTCTTCGGTTTCAATACCGTTACGTTCCAACCGGGCGAACACGGCAAATTCCAGGAGGTTGAGCGTTTCGATGGGGTCAGTGTCGTCTGACAAATGTTGGGCGGCAACGAAGTGTTCCGCGCCCAGAGCGTGCAAACGGAGCCACGCATCCCGGTTCGGTGGGTCGAGCCACAAAATCGAAAGCAAAAAAGGCAACATCCCATGCCGGAAAAATAAGCCTGCGCCCTGTGTGGAAGGGAGAAATGGCAGGAGCAAATTGCTTCCCGCAACGACCCGCACCAGGTTTTTCAGGGCAAACGCGGTCTCGCACAGGGTCGCGGCTTCTTCGGATGGCCCGAAGCTGTTTGAGTAGATCGTGGCAAACAAGGCCCAGTTGTCGAGCGTGTAGAAAGGGACCGGACGCTCGTGGGGTTTGAACCACATGGGGAGCAGGTGCCCCCAGCCGCCGTTGTTGGAGGGTGGAACCAAGATGGGGAATACCGGTAACCCGCCCTGCCAGAGATGGGCCTGGGCAAAGTGCGAGAGGGCTTCAATGGCTGGGGATTCGCATTGTTTCAAGGCATCCTGAATCAATGCCCGATCTACTGCGAAATGCCGCTTATTGGATTGGTAATGTTCAAACATTATTCGACACACCGGTAACACCGGATGCCGTTCGCATCCACTTTTTTCTGGATGTGGGTCATTGCTTCCTGACCAGTGAGCAAACCGTCGCGGGCGTTTTCAGGTTGGAGGGGGCGAACTTTCACCAGCCACCCCGCACCATACGGATCGCGGTTGGCAATGAGAATGTCGTCGGCGAAGGCTTTATCGTTGATGGCGAGTAACTCGGCGTCAAAAGGCATTACGAACGGGCCAACCCATTTGCCGCTCTCAATGGTGGCCGCCACACGGCCAGCCTTCACGGTCTTTCCGGGGGATTTGAATTGGATGTGTAACAATTTTCCTGACATGGTTTGCGCCACGTCAGTCATGCCCAGGGTGGCCGTACCATCCGCCTCGAAGCGCACCCAGGAATCGTATTCCTGATGGTAGTACAGGTCTTCGGGGATGTCACAGCCGTAGTAGAGCATAGGATGGTGAGGATGTAAACAAGGTAAATAAGGTAAACAAGGTAAATAAGATAAATAAGGTACTATATTTACTCTATCTACTTTATCTACCTTTTAGGCCCTATTTGCATTCAATCCCCTGTTCCTTCAAAAACGCCTCATACGCCGTCACGGCTTCCGGGCCAGTTAGCAACTCCGCTTTATCGGCTTCCCAATTTTCCGGTTGGACGCGGATAAACCAGCCCTCACCGTAGGGGTCCCGGTTGAGGATTTTTGGATCAGATTTAAGGGCTGGATTGACCGCCGTGATCATGCCATTGACAGGGGATTTGATCGGGCCGACCCACTTCCCACTTTCGACGGTGCCGGTGCTTTTACCTTTTTTGACGGATTTGCCCGCCTCTTTCGGGGTCGCGGTGACCACGTTTCCAGCGAGGTGCTGGGCCGCGTCGGTCATGCCGATGGTGAGGGTGCCATCGGCTTCGGGGCGGACCCAAACGTGTTCTTTGACCCAATAATACAGTTCTTCGGGGACATTGCAATTGTTGGCTGTAGCCATGGGGACTCCTTGGGAAGGTAGATAAAGGTAAATAAGGTAGATAAAGTAAACAGGTAGACAGGTAAAACAACTGTTTACTTGTTTACTCTGGATATTTTGATCATTTCAGCAATTTGATGGCGAATAAATGCGGTCATCTCTGCGCCTGCCGCCGTGATTTGGGCGTGATCGGTGTCAATCAAACGGGAGGCCAGGCCAACCTGGACGAGGTCGTTTAGGTGTTCGGTCAACGGCAGACGCGTGAGGGGGGTCGTTTCAAGAAGCGAAGTAAGGGATCGGGAGGGGTGTTCGGATAACGTCACGAGGAGGTGGTAATTGACGGGATCAGCCGCCGTGCGAAGCGCGCGGAGCATGAGTTCGGTTGCGGCATCGGGAAGTTCGGTTGCGTGGAAATTTGCCAACCACTCCCCGGAACCCGATTCCAGGCGATCCAGCCGATCTATACTCCGGGCCAGGGTGCGTAACCGGATTGCAAGTCCTTCAGCAATTTCTGTTGTCACATCTTTTGCCACGAATTACACGAATTTTACGAATGAAAGAAATTTGTTCAATCTCGTATTGCTCATTGCCCAACGCCCATCGCCTCTTCCACCAACTGGATCACATCCCGCACCTCAATTTTATCCTCATTTCCCGTCGTTTTCACCGCATCGGTGTACATGACAACATCTTTGGGGCAGGCGACGAGGAAGAGCATTTTTTGACCACCATATCCGTTAGCGTTTGCGAGTGGTGTCAGGGTGGTGATGGCTTCGCGGATACGGTTTTCGGCAGGACGCTCCCCCGCCGGGGTTTTGCCCATCCAGATTTGTCCGCCCCCCGCACCACAGCAGAAGGAATTTTCCTGATTGCGCGGCATCTCGTGGACGGTCACGCCGAGACGTTTCAGCAGATTACGGGGAGCCGCATACCCGCCGTTATACCGCCCCAAGTAACAGGGATCGTGATAAGTTGCCAGATGGTGGGTGAGCGGGGTTTTGACCGACAAACGGCCTTGTTCGAGCAGATCGAGAATAAACTGCGCGTAGTGGTGAACTTTCCACTTGCCCCCGTATTTGGGGTACTCATTTCGTAGGGTATTGAGGGAGTGCGGATCGGTGGTGAGGATTTGTTTGAACTGGCTCTTGCCAAAGGTTGCCAAATTTTCTTCGACTAATTGCTCAAACAGACCCTCCTCCCCTGTGCGGCGTACATCGTTCCCTGCGTTGCGCTCCTCGTTGTACAGAATGCCAAAATCAACCCCCGCCCGGTTCAGCACCCCGGCAACCTTCTGGGTCAGCGGGATCGCGCGCTCGTCAAAGGAGGCCGTGTCACCCACGAACCACAGATATTCGACCGGTTCTTTCGTGGCATCTTTGATCTCGAACCCCAGGTCTTTTGCCCATTTGCTCCGGTTGCGTTTGCTCTTGCCAAACCAGTTGCCGTTTTTCGCAAGCGACTCCATGGCACTCTGTACGCCACTGTCAATCCCCTCGCCGTCGAACACCATCCGGCGGCGAATATCTACGATGTCCGCCATGGGTTCGTTTCCAACTGGGCACACGCGCACGCACGCGTAACAGGTGGTGCAGGCCCACACCGCTTCGGGACTGATGATGTGTTCGAGCAGGGTATGTTTGGGCGCGGCCCCCCGCGCGAGGGCGAAAAATTCGTCGTTTAGCACATAGCGTTTGTTGATTTCCAACGCCGAAGGGGACAGGACGCGTCCCTGACTATGGGCGGGGCAAACGTCGTGACAGCGATTGCACATGATGCACGCGTATCCGTCCAACAATCGGGGCCAGGACAGATCGAGCAGGGTACGTGCCCCGGGCGTTGCGGCCCTCACCCCTACCCCCTCATGGGGAGGGGAACTCTCCCCTATCCCAGTGGGAGAGGGGCTGGGGGTGAGGGTAGAGTCCAGTTCCCCGCGCGGGGTTTGTTTTGCGAGGCCCAGGTTAACCGGGGCGGCCATCAGATGGAGGTGTTTACTCCGTACAAAATAGGGGAAAAAGGCCAGGATCAGCCCAAGCGCAAGCCACCAGGTAACGTGAATGCCGGTATTGAGCGCACTTTCTGAAAGCCCGGAAAAGAGATTGGCAGTGAGACTGGCAAATGGCATAAACGGGTCGTCCTGCGCGTCACGGGCGAGGCGCAATGCCTGTCCCACGAACCGTGCCCCAACATGGATCAAAATAAACGTCCCAACGATGGCCGAATCCAGCCGGACGCCGCCGGACGCCACGCCGGGGTGCAGGTACACGCCAGGGTTGAATTGCAGGCGTTTATCGTTGCCCAGGAACCGCCGCACGAGGAAGGCGATGACCCCCGTCAGGGTCAGCACGCTGAGGACGTCGGCAATCAGGTTGAAAAGGTTGACGCCGAACGAACCATTTTCTCCGCCATAAACCAGTTCAAAGCCGGGGACAAAGCCTTCCAACGCATCTGTGACGTTGACGAGAAAATAATAGCTGAACCCAAAAAAGATGAACGCGTGAAAGACGCTGAGGATTGGGCGGGAGCGGAAGATGGTTTTTTGTAGGCCCACATCGAGCAGGGCTACGGCAAATCGCCGCACGAGGTCTTTTCGTGGGGGGGCTGGTTGCCCGCGCCGGACGATTTTGTAAATGCCAAAAAACAGGTAGCCAGTCAATCCGCCGAGGCCAAGGGCCATCAAGATAAAAAGAGTGCGTTCGAGGGAAGAGAGCAAATCAAACTCCTACAAACTATCCAACATCGCCTCGACGACATCGAACAAGTCACAGGTCGTGCCGTAGTGGGCGTAGTCGAAGATCGGGGCGTTGGGGTCAGTGTTGACGGCGATGATGAGTTCGGTGTCTTTCATGCCTTCGATGTGTTCGGGCGCGCCGGAGATGCCGAGGGCAAGGTACAGTTTGGGTTTGACGGCCACGCCGGATTTGCCGACCTGCCGGGTTTTGGGCAACCAGCCCGCGTCCGTAATCGGGCGGGAGGCGGAGACGGCCGCGCCAAGGGCTTCGGCAAGTTCTTCCGCGACTCCGATGTCATCCTTGCTCCCAATCCCGCGCCCGATGGAGACGAGTTTATCGTGGGCGGTGATGTCCACATCGCCCGCGGCGGGTTGGATCAGTTTGATGAACCGGGTTTTGAGGCCGTTCAGGGTGACGGGGCAGGCGATTTGTTCGGGGGAGGTGGT
>JABWBV010000469.1 GCA_013359445.1 Anaerolineales bacterium
ACCACCTGGTGCAGGTAGACGCCGTCGTCGAAGGCCGCGAGCGACCTCTCGGTATCGGGCGTGACGACGGGCACGCGCAGCGCCGAGCTGAGCTGCAGCTTGGCGACGCGGATGCCCGCCGCCGCGAACCGTGCGAAGGCGTCCGCCGGGTCCTCGAATTCCACCGCACCGTGGCAAACGTCGTAGCAGATGCCGAGGTGGCGCCGCAGCGCGTCGTGCGCCTGCTCGCGCGAAAGGCCCGTTTCCCGTGTGACGGTCACGGCGCTCGCGTCGGTGTGCAATTGGTCGCGGAAGAACGCGAGGGTCTCGTCGATCGTTTCGAGGAAACAGCAGGGTTCCGGCTCGAGCGCGAGCACGATTTCGCGCCCCGTCCGCTGTTGCTGGACACGACCGGGGAAGTGCTGGAGATTCCGGGGATTGTGACGGGTTTTGTCCCCGGCGCGTCGCTGTACGAACCCACTGACCCCGTGCGGTGGGCGCGCACCCTGGCAGTGACGTTAGCGAACATCCACGCACTCCCTGTCGATCCCGAAACGCAAAAAACCCTATTGGACGGCGACCCGCAAGCGACCTGGTTCATCCGGCGCGAGACCCCGCCCGATTACATGCTCAAACACCCGGACGGGGCGCGGGTTTGGGAAACCCTTCGGGCGTGGTACCCCGACCGGGCCACGCCGCCCGCGAGCCTCTTGCACATGGATTTTTGGGCGGGAAATCTGCTGTGGGAGGGGGATCAGCTTTCGGCGGTGCTGGATTGGGAGGAGGCGTCGTTCGGCAATCCGGCGTATGATGTCGGGTACAGTTTGCTGGACATCACGATGCTCGGGTACGCGCATGTCGCGGACGAGTTCCTGCGCATGTACGAGGCGGAAATGGGGCGTCCAGTGGCGGATTTGGGATTCTGGCAACTAGCCGCGTCTGTACGTCCGATGTTCGGGTGGGGTGATGAGATTTACGAGTCCCCTGCAAAAGAGCGGTTGGAGGGGTTTATCGCAGAGGCCATGCGAAAGAAGGTTGATCCACGAAGTTCACGAAACGCACGAAGTGAAAAAACTTAGTGAATTTAGTGAACTTAGTGGATCGTTTTAAAGGAAAGCGAATTGACGAACTCTCGAATTAAAAAGTTTTTCTCTTACTACAAGCCCTACCGGGGCTTGTTTTTTGCCGACATGGTTTGTGCGCTGATCGTGTCGGTGACGACTTTGCTCATTCCTTTGGGGGCGAATACCATTACGAAAAATGTACTGGCAAACGGACGGCCGGACGCGCTGACACAAATCTATGCCGCGGGGGCGGGGATGCTGGGGTTGATCGCGGTGCATACGGCGTGCAATATGTTCGTGGATTATCACGGGCACCGGATGGGGGCGTTGATGGAGCGGGATATGCGGGCCGAATTGTTCGAGCATTTGCAAAAGCTGTCGTTCAGCTTTTATGACGAGCAAAAAACCGGGCAGTTGATGACGCGGATCACGAACGACTCGTTTGACCTGTCCGAGCTGTACCATCACGGGCCGGAAGATGTGGTGATTTCGTTGTTGAATTTTGTGGGGGCGTTCATCATCCTGCTCACGATTAACGTCGAGCTGGCGTGGATTGTCTTTCTGTTTCTGCCGCCGATGGCCGTTTTCGTGATTTACTTCAACGGGAAGATGAAAGCGGCGCTCCGCCGGAGCATGGATCGGATCGGGGATGTAAACGCGCAGGTGGAAGATACACTCGCCGGGATTCGGGTGGTCAAGTCATTCACCAATGAAACCATCGAGAGCCGAAAGTTTGCCCACGAAAATGACCGGTTTTTAGCGAGCCGCGCGGACGGGTACAAAAACGAGGCGTACTTCTCCGGGGGGATGAGCGCGTTCACCCTCCTTTTGCCCGTCGCGGTGATTGTCTTCGGCGGGGTACGGATTGTGAATGGGGCGCTGGACCTGGCGGATTTGATCACATTTTTGCTGTACGTGGGGATTCTGACCGAGCCGATCCGGCGGTTTAGCAACTTCACCCGGCTGTATCAGGAGGGGATGACCGGGTTCGAGCGGTTTATGGAAATTCTGGAAGTGGCGCCAGACATTCAGGACGCGCCGGGTGCGGTGGAACTCGATTCCGTGCAGGGGGATGTGGAATTTCGTGGGGTTAGTTTTAAGTACAAAGCGGAGCATCAGGAAGTGCTAAAAAACGTCTCCCTCACCATCCGGGCGGGCGAGTATGTCGCGCTGGTGGGGTCGTCGGGGGTGGGGAAAACGACCCTGTGTTCGTTGATTCCTCGATTTTATGAGATCAGTGAGGGGCACATCCTGCTGGATGGGCGGGATATTCGCACCCTTCGCCAGGGTTCCCTGCGGCGCAACATTGGCGTCGTCCAGCAGGATGTGTATCTGTTTGCCGGAACGGTGGCGGAAAACATTCGCTATGGGAAACCGGACGCGACGCGGGAGGAGATCATCGCCGCCGCGAAACAGGCCAACGCCCACGCCTTTATCACCGCCCTGCCACACGGGTACGACACGGATATCGGCCAGCGCGGGGTCAAACTGTCGGGCGGGCAAAAACAACGCTTGAGCATCGCCCGCGTCTTTCTGAAAGACCCGCCCATTCTCATCTTCGACGAGGCCACGAGTGCGCTGGATAATGAAAGCGAAAAGGCTGTGCAGGAATCGATGGAAAAGTTGGCGCACAACCGGACGACACTGGTCATCGCCCACCGACTTTCAACCATCCAAAATGCCCAACGGATTGTGGTGCTGACAGAAGTGGGGATTGGAGAGGAGGGCACCCACGAAGAACTCATGGCCCTGCATGGGACATATGCGAATTTGTACAATGTGCAAGCAAGGATATAATTCCCTTCACCCTTCAAAATTCCTCATTCACTATTCACGATTCCCATGCCCTACCCTACCCTCACCGCCCGCAACCACCGTACCTTTGCCTGTTATCCTGCCGCCGTCGTCGTCTTCATCGTCAACGAGCGGGAAGAAATTCTGCTCCTCCAGCACTCCAAACGCCACCGTTGGGAAGTTGTCAGCGGGGCAATGGAAGCGGGGGAAACCGTGTTGGCGGGCGCCCTCCGCGAGGTCCGCGAAGAGATCGGGCCGCACGCGCGGGTTCGTCCGCTCGGGGCATTGCACAGCGCGACGTTTGCGTACGATGAAGAAGTCCCGTTCATGATCAGCTTGTGCTACCTGATGGCCTACGAAGGCGGCGAGATCATCCCCGGCGATGACATGGCGGGCGCGCCCTTCCGCTGGGCCACCCCCGCCGAAATGGAAACGCTCTCGATCACCTCCCCCGCCCACCAACCCTGGCTGGTCCAACGCGCGCTTGAACTTTATCGCCTCTACACCCGGCAGAATATCGGGCTGGGGCACGAAGTCCGTGTGGTTCCGTAGAGGCCCAAACCCTAAAGGTTTCCCTGTCCCTCATGCCCCCCATCCAGCCCACGCCACTTGCCCATCTGGACGCCGATCCGCGGGGAAAACCTTTAGGGTCTGGCGAAGGGGCACGCGTGGCGAGGCAAGGGTGCGGAAGCGTTATCAACGTGCCGTCCATGTTGGACAAGGCATTTAAAATCGAGGAAGAAGGTAATCGCATCAATGAACGCACCAGCGTCCATCGCAATTTCAAACACCCTAAAGGAGATCATATGGAAGAAAAAGCACCGAATCTCGTTGTGGATGGCGCACACTGTACCGTAATCAGTGGCGTCCATACCGGAAAATCTGGAACTGTACGGGATATCAAAACCGGGAAAACCGGACATATCTCCATTACAATCGTGCAATCCAACGGAGAAAGATTCAAAACGCTTGCAAAAAACGTGGTAGTCAACCAGCCTTAAGATTACAATACCCCCTCAAGCCCCGCTCTACATTTTACGTTTTCCCCGGAGAGACCTATGCCAACCATCCAATCTATCGTTTACATGCCCCGCAACGAAGAAGACTACGACCGCAACGGCCCGTTCCAACGCTACCCGCTCGAAACCGCCCGCCTGATCGCCCACCATGGGCTGGAAGGTGATCATAAAGCCGGCTCCAACCCCCGCCGCCAGCTCAACATCATCCCCACCGACTGGCTCGCCACCCGCGCCGCCGAAGGCTACCGCACCGGCCCCGGCGAAATGGGCGAACAAATTATCCTCGAAGGTATTACCTTCGCCGAACTGCACCCCGGCCTGCAACTCCAACTCGGAGAAGATGCCATCATCGAACTCGTCCAAACCCGCACGGGATGCGAACGCCTCGACGCCTCCCAACCCCGCCCCATCCCCGCCCCCATCAAACTCGCAGGCATCGGCTGGCTCGCCAAAGTCGTCCAAACCGGCACCATCCGCGTCGGCGACCACGTCACCCTCCTCACCTCCGAACTCGCCTAACCCAAAAGGACGAAGGCCCCCCTTCGTCCTTTTTCATTCCCCCGTTCTACCTTTCCCCATGCCCGCGCCCAAATCTACCGACATTTTCCGCGCCCTTCGCACTCATCTGGACGTAAACACGGATGTACCCATCCGCATCCACTCTTACCGCCGCTTCAACACCGGCCTTGCCCACTACGTCTACGAAGTGATGACCGACGACGGCCCCTTCGTCGTGCGGATGGCCGATCCCGAACACTCAAACGGCATCCCCGGCGGCGTGTACTGGCACCCTTACTTGCGCGGGGTCGGCGTCCCCATCCCGGACCTCCTCGGGCATGATCTCACCACCTCGTTGGAAACGCCCTTCCCCTACATGATCCTCGAACGCCTGCGCGGCACCGACCTCGGTCACATCTACGACACCCTCACCCCCTCCCAAAAACAAACCCTCGCCACCCAAATCGCCGACATCCAAAACCGCGTTGCCACCCTCCCCCACGCCAAATCCTACGGCTACCTCAGTTCCTACGAACATGGCAGCATCCTGAGCACCGTTCGTCTTCCGAACGGCGGAGGCTCTGCGAAGTCGAAGGATGCGGTTCAAAGCCACCCCTCCTGGCATTCCGTCCTCGCCTCCGGCCTCGACGCCGCCACCCGTCTCATCACCAGTGCCCAAATCTTTGACCCCGCCATCGTAGACCGCGTCCGCCACGCCGCCGCCCCCTACGAACCCTACTTCGCCAGCATCCCCCCCGCCCCCTTCCTCGACGACACCACCACCAAAAACGTCATCCTCCACGAAGGCACCCTCACCGGCATCGTAGACACCGATGAAGTCTGCTTCGGCGACCGGATCAACGCCCTCGCCCTCACCCACATGGCCCTCCTCAGTCAAAAAGCCGACCTCGACTACATCGCGTACTGGGCCGAGGCCTGGCACCTCACCGCCGAACAAATGCGGATCATGCACCTGTACACCGCCTGCCACTGCGTCTACTTCATGGGCGAGATGGGCCAAAAGTTCAACAAAGACGCCCCCGAACCCGTTGACCCCGCCCGCGTAGACTATCTGCACACTGTTTTGGACCATCTTCTCCAAAAATTCGGCACTTTTCCCGTCAAAAACGGAAGCGCCAATATTTCATAACGGGCTAATCTCCTGGTTGAGTACCATAAAATAACGAGTCAACCAAATAGCCCAACCCCCAGCACAGAAAAGATCCCCACATATAGTACAATTGCGCGCAGAGGGGTAAAAACTGCGGATAAGGCTGTTTCAAAACTGTGCACTTTAAACCTTTACAACCTGTTCACACAACAAACGCCCCCTTTAACAATCCTATAAAAATAAGCCAGTAAGATCAAAATCTCCGGGCTAAACGAAAAGCCCGCAGATTTTATGTTGCTTAATGCCCATGACCAAAATCGCAAAGCCGGAAATTCCGCGCCCCAAACCAAGTAATCGTCTAAAAATAACTTCCCCTTTTGCTCGGTGGGGATTGCCAAATCCCACCCTGCCGGATTTGGCAATCCGGCAAGAGCAAGGAAGTCATTTCTGGATGTTCACGTCATTTCTGGATGTTCACCAATCACGCCCCAAACCTCATCCCACGCGGATAAAAACCATCCATTTAAACCACTTACAGTAACTGCTCAGGTTTAGAGAGAAAGCTAATCTCCGGGCTGAGTACCACTTTCAAACCCAAAGGAAAACCCAATGAAAGGAAAAAAGCTTTTTGCGACTCTATTTGTCCTCATCGCCATTTTTATCTTCTTACCTAACCGCGTCTCCGCCAACAACAGCCCCCAAACCCTCCCCTTTAGCCAAAACTGGGCCAACACCGGCCTGATCACCCTCAACGACGACTGGGCCGGAGTCTCCGGCGTCGTCGGCTTCCTCGGCCAGGACATCACCACTGGCACGGCCACTGACCCCCAAACCCTGCTCGGTGTCAGCGGCGTCGCCAACGATGTCGATGTCATCGCCAACCAGACCAGCACCAACATCACCAACGGCGGCGTCGCCGAATTTGAAATCACCGATGCCACCGTCGCCCTGCAAGGCTCCGGCACCGCCGATGCCCCCCACCTCATCCTCTACCTCAACACCACCGGTCAAAGCAACATCACCATCGCCTACAACGTCCGCGACATTGACGGCACCGCCGATAACGCCATTCAGCCCGTCGCCCTGCAATACCGCGTCGGCTCAACCGGCAACTTCACCAACCTCCCCGCCGGGTTCATCGCCGACGCCACCACCGGCCCCAGCCTCGCCACCCTCGTCACCCCCATCAACGTCCTCCTTCCCCCCGACGCAGACAACCAACCCGAAGTCCAGGTGCGGATCATCACCACCAACGCCGTCGGAAGCGACGAATGGGTCGCCATTGACGACCTCAACGTAAGTGGAACAACTGCCCAAACCCCCACACCTTCCCCCACCCTGGAATTTACCTCCACCCCCACCGAGGAACCGACGGCCACCCCGACCTCAGAGGCCACCGCCACCCCCACCGAAGAACCCACCGCCACCCCCACAAATACCCCGTCCGTCTCTGCCGCCGCCCTCGTTATCAACGAAATTGACTACGACCAACCCGGCACCGACACCGCCGAATTTGTCGAAATTCGCAACAACGACCTTGTCAGCGTGGACCTCAGCGCCTATAGCCTCCAGTTGATCAACGGAAATGGCACCACTCAATACCAACTCTTCGCCCTGCCCGCCGTCAACCTCGCCCCCGGCGACTACTTCGTCGTCTGCGCCAACGCCGCCAACACCCCCAACTGCGACCTCGATGTCACCCCCGACACCGACCTGATCCAGAATGGCGCCCCCGACGCCGTCGCCCTCCGCTTCGGCACCACCCTCATTGACGCCGTCAGTTACGAAGGCGACACCAGCGCCCCTTACACCGAAGGCTCCGGCACCGGCCTGCTCGACGACCCCGCCTTCACCGGCGCCAGCATCAACCGTTGCGCCGACGGCACCGACACCAACCAAAACAACGTTGACCTCAGCCTGCACATCATCACCCCCGGCACGGCCAACGCCTGTCTCCCCGTCGTCGTCATCAACGAAATTGACTACGACCAACCCGGCACCGACACCGCCGAATACATCGAAATCCGCAACAACGACCTCACCACCGTAGATTTGAGCACCCTTAGCCTGGAATTTGTCAACGGCAACGGGGGCGGCGCGGTCCAATACCGTCTCTTCGCCCTGTCCGCCGTCAGCCTTGCTCCCGGCGATTATTACGTCCTCTGCGCGAACACCGCCAATACCCCCAACTGCGATCAAGATGTCACCCCCGACACCGACCTGATCCAAAACGGTGCGCCCGACGCCCTCGCCCTCCGCCTGGGCACCACCCTTCTCGACGTGGTCAGCTACGAAGGCAACACCGGCACCCCCTACACCGAAGGCTCCGGCGTCGGCCTGCTAGATGATGGCGTCAGCGCCACGCAAGGCATCGCCCGCTGTGCGGACGGGGTAGATACCCACGTCAACAACGTCGATTTCAGTCTCCGCACCAACACCCCCGGCGCGGCCAACAACTGTGTCACCGATGTCCCCCCGACCGTCACCAGCACCAGTCCGCTCAACGGAGCCGCCGACGCCTCCATCAGCACCAACCTCACTATCAACTTTAGTGAAGACATCACCGCCACCGGAACCTGGTACGACATCACCTGCACCCTCAGCGGCGGGCACACCGCCGTCGTCAGTGGTGGCCCCGCCACTTACACCCTCAACCCGGACGTGGACTTCACCAACGGCGATACCTGCACCGTCACCATCTTCTCCGCCAACATCGCCGATCTCGATGGCACCATAGACAACATGTCCGCGGACTACGTTTTCAGCTTCTCCGCGTTCGATGTCTGCTCCCAGACCTTTACTCCCATCTATAGCATTCAAGGCAGTGGCCTGACCGCCGCCATCACAGGCGTTGTGACCACCGAGGGAATCGTCGTCGGCGATAACGAAGGCCCCTCCCCCGCCCTGCGCGGCTTCTACCTGCAAGACCTGTCCGGCGATGGCAACCCCGCCACCTCCGACGGCATCTTCGTCTTCAATGGCGATAACAACAACGTCAGCGTCGGCGATGTCGTCCGTGTCACGGGCACCGCGGGCGAATTCCAGGATCAGACCCAAATCAGCAGTGTCACCTCCCTCGCCACCTGCGGCACGGGGTCCATTTCCCCGGTCGATGTCACCCTGCCCGTGCCTTCCGCCACCTACCTCGAACAGTACGAAGGCATGTTGGTCCGCTTCCCGCAGACCCTCTACGTGACCGAACACTTCCAACTCGGACGGTTTGGGCAGGTTGTGCTGTCTTCGGGCGCACGCTTGCAACAGCCCACCAACGTCACCCTGCCCGGTGCGCCTGCCATTGCCCTGCAAGCGGCGAATAACCTCAACCGGATCATTCTCGACGACGACCTCCAAAACCAGAACCCCGATCCGATCCTGTTCGGGCGGGGTGGCCTGCCCCTAAGCGCCAGCAACACCCTGCGCGGCGGCGACACCGCGACCGGCCTCGTCGGCGTGATGACCTACACCTGGTCGGGCAACGCCGCCAGCGGCAATGCCTACCGCCTGCGCCCCGTCAGCGCCCTCGGCGGGGGTGTTCCCAACTTCCAACCGGCGAACCCCCGCCCGGCCTCGGTGCCCGCGGTCGGTGGGTCGCTCAAAGTCGTGGGCATGAACCTGCTCAACTTCTTCAACACATTTGGCGTCGGAGCCTGCACAAACGGGGTCGGCGGGTCCGCCACCGATTGCCGCGGGGCAGATGACGCCTTTGAATTTGGCCGCCAGTGGCCCAAAACGGTCGCCGCCATCCTTGCCATGAACCCCGATGTGATCGGCGTGAACGAAATCGAAAACGACGGCTACGGCCCCTCTAGTTCGCTCCAATTCCTCGTGGATCAGCTCAACGCCGCCACCGCCCCCGGCACCTACGCCTTCATTGATGTGGACACCGCCACCGGGCAAACGAACGCCATGGGCAACGATGCCATCCGCGTGGCCCTGATTTACAAACCCGCCACCGTGACCCCCGTCGGGCAGACTTCCGCCCTCAACACCACCGCTTTCATCAACGGTGGCGATAGCGGCCCGCGCAACCGCGCCTCCCTCCTGCAAGCGTTCCAGGAAATCGCCTCCGGCGAAGTCTTCCTCGTCAACGTCAACCACCTCAAAAGCAAAGGCTCCGCCTGTGACACCCCCGACGCTGGAGATGGTCAAGGCAACTGTAACGCCGTCCGCGTGAATGCCGTTATCGAACTGCTCGCCTGGTTCACCAGCAATCCTACTGGCACGAACGACCCCGACATTTTGATGGTCGGCGATTACAACTCGTATGCGTTGGAAGACCCGATCACCACCCTCCAAAGCGGCGGCTTTACCAACCTGATTTCCACCTTCCTCGGCCCGGATGCCTACTCCTACGTTTTTGACGGGCAATGGGGCTACCTTGACCACGCGTTGGCCTCAACCGCCATCGTGTCCCAAATCTCCGGCGTGGGCGATTACCACATCAACTCGGATGAACCCTCCGTGCTCGATTACAACGACGACTTCAAGACGGCGGGTCAAATCATCAGCCTCTACGCCCCCGATCAGTTCCGCGTTTCCGATCACGATCCCGTCATCATCGGGCTGACCCTCGGGAGCGCAACCCCGACCCCGACGCCGACCAATACCCCAACGGAAACCCCGACTCCGACCAACACCCCCACGGAGACTCCAACCCCAACCAATACCCCAACGGAGACCCCAACCCCGACCAACACCCCCACGGAGACCCCAACCCCGACCAACACCCCCACGGAGACTCCAACCCCAACCAACACCCCCACAGAGACTCCAACCCCAACCAACACTCCCACGGAGACTCCAA
>JABWBV010000470.1 GCA_013359445.1 Anaerolineales bacterium
TAGCACTGATTTTTATTTTTCCGTTTGTAAAAAATGCTTTCACAGTTAAATCGTCGATACTTTCCCAGGTAATACGATTATCAATTAATGCTGCCGGAGCCATAAAACACATATCATTAAAAACTGTAACCGTTTCGCCCTGATCCATTTTTTCACCACTGGCATCAACAACTGTGAACAAGCTTAGAAGTTTGATTTTGAAAAATGCTTTTTCATTTTGGTAGATATGAATTCCCACCGCCGGAATACCTTTCTTCTTAGCTTCAATATAAAACAATCGGGCGGGGCTTTTCATAAAATTATACTGTACCGATTTAAGCTGCATATATTCTTCATCCGGATTAGATCTGATTCCACCGCTAAACTCAGCTTTAAAGTTGTAAACCTTTTCCTTCCCAACTGAACCGGAATAGCGAATATATTTCTGAACAATTGATGGGAGATGCTGAATATCTGCTTCGATGCGTTCGAGGGTTACGGTTGTCATATCTTACTCCTGCTCCAATTATACTCCGACCCACCCCAGCCCCAATTTTTCCATCGTCTCCGCCGTAGGATTCCCCGTCTCCACATCCCACCCGGCCATTTGATAATACACATCCCGGTGCTTCAACCACTCGTCGCGGTCAATCTTGCGCCCGTCGGATTTGCCACCTTTGAGGGCCTTGTTGAACATCTTTTCGGGCAGGGTATCCTGATCTTTGCCGATGCCTTCGCGGGCGTTGAACGCGCGGAGCATGTTCGTCCGGCGTTCGCCCAGTTCTTGCAGTTCATCCACCGTCACATCCCAGCCCGTGACCGCGTTGATCACATCGGCCATTTGTTGCATGTGGAATAACTGCCACGTCGGGCCATAGACGAACTGGCAGACGTTCACGCTGTCCATCGCGGCATACGACCACTGCGTGCGAAGGGCATATTTCACTTTTTCTTCGTTCATCACGCGCGGGTGCATCGGCTCAAACAAGCCGATCTGCGCCAGTTTTTCGGCGTAGACTTTGTTATAGTTCGGGTCGTGCTCGGACGATTGGTGATCCGCGCCAAAGGGGTTAACCGCGTAAATCAGGCCGAGGCTGATCTTCGCTTGCGGCATGTGGGCGGGGGTTTCCATCTTGTGGCTGACGATCAGGCATTCGTGTCCTTTTTCAAGCAGGTCCGCCGCCCGCGCCGAGCCTTCGGCCAGGATGTGGCCAAACCCGGCACGCTTGCCGATCATCTCCGCCAGTTTCACCATGCTTTCGGCGTTGCCATAGGTCAGGTCAATGCCACCGGTATCTTCGGGCGTCAGAATCCCCTCATTGAACGCCTCAAACGCCCAGGCAATGCTCGCCCCGCATGAGATGGTGTCCATCCCGTATTCGTTACAAATCTGATTGGCTTTGGAAATCGCGGCGATGTCATCAATCCCGCAATAGCTCCCAAACGTCGCCAGGGTTTCGTATTCCGGGCCGCCGTAGTGAGGGTCTACCTTAAAACGGGCATCTTCCCACTCGACGACGCGCTTGCATCGCACCGTGCAGGAGTAGCAGGTATCGCGGCCTTTGGTGTCCTGTTTGCCTTCCGCCGCGCCGCGCAAATATTTGTCATACAGCAATTCCCCATCAATTTTCTCAAAATGCTCGAATGAACCACTGTTGAAGTTGAACGTGGGCAATCCCCCGCCACGCTGGTTCGCCCCGACCGTTTCCGCCGTGCCGTACTTCGCCATGCTTGCCACGTCGGATGAATCCAGGTTTTGCGCCCCCCACCGGGCGAGGTCGCTCACGGCTTTTTTGTTTGCCAGCGACAGTTTTTTCGTCCCGCGCACGACAATGGCCTTGAGATTCTTCGACCCCATCACTGCCCCCATCCCCGTCCGCCCGTGGGCGCGGTTGGACATGCTGATCAGGGCGGCGAACCGGACAGCATTCTCCCCCGCCGGGCCGACCTGCAACACCTCGATCTTGTCATCGCCCAATTCCTGTTTCAGCAGGGCTTCGGCCTCGCCCGTGATCTTGCCCCACAGGTGCGCCGCGTCCCGGATTTCCACCGCCCCATCTTTGATCCAGAGATAGACCGGGGACGCCGCCCGCCCTTTGATCACGATTCCGTCAAATCCCGCGAATTTCAACTCCGCCGGAAAGAACCCGCCCCCCTGCGAATCGCCAATGCAATCGGTCAGCGGCGATTTCGCGGTCGCCGTAATCCGACTCTGCCCGGAGACGGGCGCGCCGGTGATGACACTTGCCATCAGGGTCAGCACATTGTCCGGGCCGAGGGCATCGGTGTGGGCCGGGGTCTGGTTGAGGACGTAGTGCATTCCCATCGCACTGCCGCCCATGTATTTGCGGTAAAACGTTTCGGGTGGGGTTTCGACCTCGATGGTGCGGGTGGTGAGGTCAATGTGCAGAATTTTTCCGTTGTATCCGTGGGGCATGGGGGGACTCCTGAAAATTGTGAATTGTGAATGATGAATTGATAATTCACAATTCATCATTCACAATTCATTATTAAAACTATCCTCCACCGACGACGCGAAAAAACTCAACGTGATCGCCATCGCGGAGGGGGTGGGATGCTTCGATTTCGATTTCGTCGTTGACGGAGATGCCGACGACGTTATTTTGGAGGTTGAAGTGGGTGAGCAGATCGTAGACGGTGGCACCGTCGGGCAGGGTGAGGGTGGTGCGGCCTTTGGTGTCGGGGGGGAGTTTCTCGCGCAGGACGCTGTGTAAGCGGATAGAGATTTGCATATAAGGGTATTTTACTAGAAAATTACCCTTCAATTAACCTCGTCCCACATGCCTGACAAAAGAGGGCGTCTGAGGTGTGTGGCCGCGCGCATTTGGGGCACACGCGGGGGAGGTCCACCGGCAGGGGCGCGCCACACGCGAGGCAGGCGGATTCCTCGTGAGGGTTGGCGTAATCGCAATATATGCACACTTTTGGGTTTTTCGGGGCGTCTTTTTCCCCGGCGAGCATCCGGCTGAGGGCGCAGATGTCGTTGATGGCGTTCCAAATGGCGGGGACGACGTTCTCTTTTTGCAGTTCGCCGATCACGTCGGGGATCATGGCGAGGAGGGAGAGGGGACTGGTGGCGGCCCGTTCGAGGATTTCGCTGGCGTCGGCGGTTTTGTCCAGCCAGTTGCGGCCCCGACTCATCGTGACAAGCACCCCCCCTTCGGTATCAGCGACGCTGACGGTGACGGGCGTCCCGTGTTGGCTCCCGATCTGGATGATGGACGATCCCCCGTAATGCGAAACAGCGGTCCGGTGTTGGCGGTCGTGGAACCGCGCGGACAGTTGATCCACCACCCCCGCGGCATTGATCGTGCCGTGAAACATGCGCTGAGCAGGGTTCTCCGGGGGCATCAGAAAATCTTCCTCAACATCCGTTGCCACCACGGACGGCGATGCTGGCGAAACGCGGGGACGTAATCCATGATGTAGTGCATGGTGTCGGAGAGCATCAGGCCGATCACGCCCCAAGTCAGGCTTTCTTGCAGGGCGGGGCCGGGGGTGGGCAAACTTTGGCCTGACCCAAACCAAAAGAGCGTAAACAAAAACCAAAGTGGCGCGCTAAGGGCGATCATGTACAAAATGCGGAGCAGGGTTCCCAACACCGGCCAATGCGAGAGCGGACTGCGGTGGGGCAGGAACCACGCATACGGACGCCAAAACGCGAACCACGCCGCGCCACCCACACAGCCCATATATTTGCCGACGATGTAGTTGGAATGGATGGGGTTATTCACGTCCAAATCCGGGCTGAGGAGCACGCCCGCGAGCGACCCCACCGCGCACGCGGTCGCCGCACCCCAATCGCCGCCCAGTCCGAGCGCGAGCATTCCCGCGGGAATGGTGAGTAAAACAGAGGCAGTTGCGTGAGCTTTTCCTGAGGCCATAGGGGAAATATTTTAGCACATCTGTACGAGGAATAAACCCTTTTGTACACAGAAAACACAGAGGAACACAGTTTTTTTCAAACCTTTTCTGCGTTCATCTGTCTATTCTGTGCCTTCTGTGTACCATGCTTCCGACTCACATTTGTGATAAGATTCAGCCCACTTGTGCAATTTGTCACACAAAGGAGACCGCTATGGCAACCGCCACCCTTTCCCCCAACCGACCCCACCTCAAAACCGCCCCCTTCCGCAAAGGCCACCCGATTTGGGGCGCCCTGCCCGAATTTCAAAAAGACACGCTCAAACTCTTCACCGATGTCGCCAAAATGGGCGATGTCGCCCACATCCGTTTTGGCTTCACCCACCTTTATCAGGTCAACCACCCGGACGGGGTTCAGCACGTCCTCCAGCAAAACAACAAAAACTACCACCGCGATTCCTTCGGCAACCAACTCGTCAAACTCGTCACCGGGCTAAACCTCTTCACCAGCGACGGTGATTACTGGCTCAACCAGCGTCGCCTCATGCAACCTGCCTTCCACCGCCGCAACTACGACCTGTTTGGCCAGATCATGACCGACGCCACCCTCCGCACCCTCACCCGTTGGCAGACGGCCATCCGCCAGGGCACCTTCCTCGACATGCACAAAGAAATGATGCGCCTGACAATGGAAGTGGTCGGGCAAGCCCTCTTCAGCGTCGATTTGAGCGACGACAGCAACGTGCTCGGCAAAGCGTTTATGACCTCCACCGGCTACATTCAATTCCGGTTCAACACCCCGCTTTACCCGCCCCTCGCCATCCCCACCCGCGCCAACCGGGAAGTGAAACAAGCCATGGCCGACGTCCAGCGCATTTTGCAGGAGATGATTGACGAACGTCGCCGCACCGGGGAACGCAAAGACGACCTGATGACCACGTTGATGGAAGCGCGCTACGAAGATACGGGCGAAGGCATGACCGACGAACAACTCCGCAACGAACTCGGCGTGATGATCGGGGCCGGACAGGAGACCACGTCCAATCTGCTGACCTGGATTTTTCACGCCCTCGCCGCCAACCCCGACGTGGAAGCGAAACTCCTCGACGAATACGCCCGTGTGCTGGGGGGTAACACACAGCGTGTCCGCACCCCGACCATGGCCGATCTCCCGCGTCTCCCGTACAGCCGCATGGTGATCGACGAAACGCTCCGGGTTTACCCCCCCGCGTGGGCCATCTCCACCCGCGTCGCGCTGGAAGACGACGAGATTTTGGGCTACCGGATTCCGAAAGGGTCCGGCGTCTTCATCACCCCGTATGTGCTCCACCGCGACCCGCGTTTTTGGGATGCCCCCGAAAAGTTCGACCCCGAACGTTTCACCGAGGCCAACGAAGAAAAACGCCACAAATACGCCTACCTGCCCTTCGGCGCGGGGCCGCGCAAGTGCATCGGCAACACCTTCGCCCTCACCGAAACCCAACTGATCCTCGCCACCCTGCTCCCCCGCTACAAACTGACCCTCCAACCCGGCTACAAAGTCGAACCCGCCGCCGAGTTCACCCTGCGCGTGAAAGGCGGCTTGCCGATGCGGGTGGAAGCGCGTTCATAAAGAAAATGCCCATCACTTTGCAAGTGACGGGCATTTTTTCTAAATCCGACAAATTCAGTACCCTGTAAAGTAAGTTTCCGTAAGTTTGCACACGAATAACACTTCAAGAAACTTCGTTTACAAACCATTCAGCTTTACCGAACAATTTCTAAACCGCTCAGTTCCATCCACCCGGTTGTTCGCACAGTGCCGATGAGATACGTCACCAGCAACCAATCCTCCTGCATATTCAAAACTTCAACAACCTGATCCATGTTTGCGGTTTCGATCACGCTAGATGTGGTATCCGGTTCGGTGTACACATTTGCCACATCAACGATCACTTTATAAACCAGTACAGCCTGATGGGTAGGATCGAACTCGACTTCGGGTTGGGTTCCGGCACTCGAGGGCGTGGGGGTTGGGGCAGGATTTTCCGTCGAACGAACATCCACGCTCAAAAAGAC
>JABWBV010000471.1 GCA_013359445.1 Anaerolineales bacterium
CTCATTTCCATACCCAGCGTTGGAAGCCTACCGCTTTGTTGCCCAAATGTTGGATGCAACGGTGCCCATTACGCAAATTTTAGATTACCAAAATCTCACAGGATATAAATTCATCAAAGTTACCCCAGATGGAAACCAGGAAATCTGGATTCTTTGGTCTGCAGATGGCAACCCAACCTCCGTTATCTTGCCTGAACTCCCGCATCAAATCTACGATAAACTCGGTCAACCCCAGTCCGCCTCCCAAACGCTTGAAATCACCGCGGACGTACGCTATATCGTGTGGGATCGGTAACCGAACCATCCTTCAACTTCAATGAACGGCTCACGCGTGGATACTTCCATCGCTATCGAAACCCGTGCCCTGACCAAACACTTTCCGACAACGGAAAATGCCCTGGTCAGTATTTTTTCGCGCACCGTTGGCCCCTCGGTCATTCAAAATGTTAACCTGAGCATTCAAACGGGAGAGTTATTTGGCCTGTTAGGTCCAAATGGGGCGGGAAAAACCACCCTGCTCAAAATGTTAGCCACCCTCATCACCCCGAGCAGTGGGGAAGCCTGGGTTAATGGCCACCCGCTTGAAGACGCCGATTCGATCAAAGCCTCTTTGGGATTTGTCACAACAGATGAACGGAGCTTTTACTGGCGCCTGACCGGACGGCAAAATCTCACCTTTTTTGCTCATCTCCACGCTTTTCCTCCTGGCACCCTGGCAAATCGGGTGGATGAATTACTCGCCGTAACCAACCTTCAAGACAAGGCTGATCAACCTTTTCGCACCTATTCCACAGGGATGCGCCAACGCCTGGCCATTGCCCGAGCATTGCTCCACCGCCCCTCGATTCTCTTCTTGGACGAACCCACGCGGGGCCTTGATCCCCCGTCCATTCGCGCCCTCCATCAACTTATCCGCCATGAATTAACTGCAAAACAAGGCCTAACCATTCTCTTGACGACCCATTGGCTTCAAGAAGCCGAGGGGCAAATCCAGGCCTACGGGACATTAACTGATTTGCGAAAAATGCTAGGTACGCGCGGAAAATATCACGTCCACACAGAAACGCTTACCCCAAATGTGCGGGTCACCCTCGAACATTATGCCCCAACCGCGTTGCCAAGCGAAAGCATCCCCTCCACCCTAACACTCCCGGATGATGTCTCCACCTTAAACCAGGTGCTTGATACGCTACGCTCTGCCCAAATCCCTATCCTTTCCATTGCGCGTGAAGAACTCCCCCTGGAAACCATTTTCGACCGTTTTACCGACACGACCAGGATGCCCTCCGATACGCTTCCCCCGTCTTCTTCCACAACGCCAGCCTTTTCTCATCCGCCCCCTCGCCTTCGCCCATCACCCCCCGGTTTTGGTCTTGGCCCTAACTTTTTCCGTATTGCAGGGGCCTTTCTTCAACGAGATTGGCACATGGAAACCAGTTATCGGTTAGCTTTTTTGCTGGATTTCATCAGCATATTTTTTTCTGTGGCCGTCTTCTATTTCGTTGGGGAACTCATTGGTGTTCAGACAGCTCCGTTTTTAGCTGAATTTGGGGGAGATTATTTTGCTTTTGTTTTGGTAGGGATCGCTTTTTCTCGATATTTCGGCGTAGGGATTTCTAGTTTTGCCAGCAATCTCCGTCAGGCTCAAACGACAGGGACCTTAGAAGCTATGTTGGCAACCCCTACGCCCCTTTCCACCATCATTTTGTCTTCGTCACTTTGGAATTTCGGGTTCGCGACCTTGCAGGTTCTCGCTTACCTGTTTGTGGGATGGTTGTTTTTAGATGTGCCCATTGGACAAGGGAATCTGCTCGCGGCGGTATTGATCCTCCTTTTGAGTATTGTCGTTTTCAGTAGTTTGGGGATTTTAGCGGCAAGTTTTGTGATGGTCCTCAAACGGGGCGACCCCATTACCTGGGCATTCAACGTGTTGTTTACCTTGTTGGGGGGGGTGTATTACCCGATCACCATTCTTCCGGCCTGGATGCAGACCCTTTCCACCTTTTTGCCGGTGACTTATGGATTGCAGGCGATGCGCCTGGCGTTGTTGCAAGACGCCCCATGGGCCGCAATCCTGCCGGAGATTATTCCCCTTGCCTTATTTGGGCTGGTTTTACTTCCTCTCAGCCTGTTTGCTTTTCGGTTTGCTGTTCGCCGTGCTCGTCAGGACGGGAGTTTGGCACATTTTTAATTTAGATTAAGAAAATGAACCCCAAAGCTCAAACAAGCAACTACGTGAATAATATGAAAGCGACTTCATCACCTAGCGATTTGGACCTCATTCGCCAAATTGCAGTGAAAGATCAAGGCGCTTTAGAAGAACTTTATCAAAGGTATCATCGCCATTTATTCCGTTTTTTTATGCGGACCACCCATGAGCAAACGAGTGGGGAAGATTTGTTACAGGAATTTTTCATCAATGTTTGGGAAGGAGCCGCTCGCTTTGAGGGGCGTTCATCGGTTAAAACCTGGATGTTCCGTATGGCATACTTCATGGCCGCTGGATGGGTGCGTAACAATAAAGTTCATTTTGAAGACGTTGAAAACGATTCGTTTGAATTATTGATGGACCAAGATGAACCTTCGTTGGAAAGTCAGGTATTTACAAAATGGAATTATTCACAAATTCAAAATGCGATTGAAGAACTCTCACCTAATCACCGCGAAATTGTTGACTTATCCTTTTTTTATGGATTGACCCATATCGAAATTGCTCATGTTCTTGCTTGCCCTGTTGGAACTGTTAAGAGCCGTTTACATTCCGCACTGCGGCAATTGAATCGAATTTTATGTGCCAAAGGCATTAAAAAGTAACCCTAACGTTTATTGCTCCCTGACATATGTAATCATGATCCGAAAAATAGTCCGCTCTTTGCTCCCCGAATATTCTGCTCAATCTCTTACACCGCCTAAGCGATGGCTCGTTTCGCTTTGGTTGAAATATGATCCTGAGACCCGTTCGGAATTACTTCAACTCCAACATCTTTGGGAGGCTGTGCAGGCTCAACCTCTTGTTACACCTTCAAGCGATGTGTGGAAACGAATACAAGCTAGGACGCGTACCTCAGGCGCGGTACCTGCGCCTGTTCCTGTCCCGCGTAATAAAGCCTTTTGGCCAGCATGGATTGGGGGTATGACCTTAATTCTTCTTTCGTTCGTCTTATTATGGTATGTGTTTCCTCCGGGGGTCGTTTTACAGTGGACCACACACACAGGTGAACCGAGTGTTTTTCGTATTTACCGTGCGCCTTCAGGAGAGCAGTTTGAACTTTTGGACGAGATCCCTGTTGGGACAAGTGTAACCTCGTTGGGGGCGCGTATGTATACCTATCGAGATTTTTTGCTTCTTCCTGGGCAAGAATATGTGTATCTTGTTGAAATGGAAGACCATAATGGTCAAACAGTCAGTCAGACCATTATGAGCAGTGCCACAGAAGCCCTTCCGGGACAGATAGCGTTGCTGGCCGCTTTTTGCCTTGTTATCTATGGTTTAAGCCTGGCTTTGCCCAAACCACGCGTACTTCCTCTCCAGCTTATCAAATAACCAAACATTTTTCGTAACTACTCAGCTAGGGTAGAGGTTAGCTCGAAAATAAGGTGAAAGGGGGAGGTGCATCCCCCATTCACCCTATTTTCGGAGAGTTTCTACTCTATGCCTGAGCATTTACCGTATTTCGTAACCGTTCAGACTAGAAAATAAAATTCCGCGATAAAAATAAGGCATACTTAGATTAAGTGATCTGTCTACTCGCCCATTTATCCTATAAATTGGTGTAATTCTAGGATTGCCCTTTGAGAAATTGCGGTATAATGAAAACGTTTATTCAAACAATACAAGAGGAAAAATTATGAACGAGGCACACTTATCAATCAGTCCTATTTCAACTACCACTGAATCGGTGGTGGCAAAAACCTATACCCCTCCCACAATCCTCTATGAATTAGAGTTGGAGACTCGCGCGGGCTCCCCCTTGGCCCCTGATGGTCTGGATCCTCTTGGACTAAATGGTCCAATTCCACTACCTTAAGCGGGAAGTTTAGGGCACTTTCCGAGAAAGGAAAAACTCACTATAATCAAGGCCTGTGGTAACACAGGCCTTTTTCTATTGGGGTTCTTTAGCTTTGATCTGGACCTGGATTGGGGATTGGGTCCCGCACAAGTGAAGGCCTAATTTCACTGAGGCCAAGAGAATATTATTTTGGATGGAGAAAGGGAGAAACTGATGATGGACTTAAGCGAATCACTTTCTCTCTTTTTCCAGAAAGCGAGTATCGAATGGACAAACGTTTGTTGAATGTCGTCATATTATTGACCTTACTCATAGGCCAACTGCCCTGGCAGATTGGCTATTCTGCCAACTCCTCAGCCATCTCCGATGTCGTCGATTCCCCTGAAACCGCGTCATCTAAAATTCAAGTTCTGCAGACGCATGAAAATGGATTGAGCCTGGCCCTGGATACACACCTCTATTCTTTGGCGCAGGTCACTTACGCTTCACATAATTATGATCAACTCACGTTTCCTGGGGGCACTCTACAGGGAGAGCCGGGGCAACCTCAATTGCCCTCGCTCGGTGGCTTGATCGGGGTTCCGCCAGGGGCAGAGGTGAAATTAGCGATCATGCCTGGGGCGGCTACCCTGTTGGAGGGCGTGTATACCCTTCCGCCCGGGGCACATGCCATCCCGTCTGAAATCGATTTTGAGCCAGGACAGTTGGGTTATGAACCCGATCCGGCCACGTATACGCTCGACCAATGGTTCCCGCGCGAGCCAGTGCAAATTGGAGAAGAAACCTGGATTCGGGATCAGCGGGTTGCGCGGGTTACTTTTTTCCCCTTCCAATACAACCCCGCCCAGAAAACAATCCGTTGGCATCCTCACCTTCAAGCGGAAATTACGTTTTCCGGCCAACCCCCCACCTCATCTTTTTCGACCAGCCCTTTTGAAGACCTTTTTGCCCAGACTTTGCTCAATTATGAGACTGCCCGAAGTTTTCGTGCGGACGACTTTGCTCAAGTTGAGACGCCTTTCCAGTACGCTTCCCTTGGCTCGCGGTTTGACATCACGATCAATCAAAATGGCATCTATCGCCTCTTTTATGCGGACTTGCAAGCCGCCGGAATGGATGTGGAGAGTGTGGACCCTGCCACTTTCCACCTTTTCAATCAGGGCCAGGATGTTTCTATTTATGTGTTTGGGGAGGGCGATGGAAGTTTTGACCCGGGTGATTACATCTCGTTTTATGGAGAAAAATTTCGAGGGGATATTTTAGCCGAGCGTTATCAGGCTCTGATGGACCCGGGCAACGGTCAGCCTGCAAATAACTGGTTTTGGCTGTGCGAACCCAATGCCTGTGATTTAGCCAAAGCGTTTGAGCAGTATACCGATAACAATATTTACTCGCTAACAGTGGGAGGAACGCCCGGCCCCCGCATGGCGACGGTCGATGGAACCCCGACGGGGGGGACGGTGCCTACGGTGTATACCACGACAGTGCGTGCAGAAGAGGCAAACTATTGGTGGGCGTTTGAATTTGGTTCGGAAGATGTTTGGTTTTGGAGCCAGATTCAGCGTCAGACAACTGCATTACCGTATACAACCACCTATTCCGTAAATCTTGAAAATTTAGCGCCAGGATTCCCGGCGACGATTCATGCGGAAGTGGCTTCGCGGAACTCCACGAGTAGTTTCCCAGACCACCACACCCAGTTTCGTTTTAATCCGGGGACGCCCATTTTAGACGATGCCTACTGGGACGGGCGCACCCGCTATGCCTGGACAGCCGAAGTGCCGGCAGAAGATTTGTTAGAAGGGACCAATGATTTACTGTTCACCATGCTTCCTGACGTGGCGACGGGCAATACGCGGATGTACTTCGACTTTTTTGAAATTACCTACACCCGCCTTTTTGTCGCCCTGGCCGATCAACTGGATTTTGTTCGTTATGCCCCCGGAACCTGGAAATATCAAATCGGTAACTTTCTCAGTCCCTCGGTTGAGGTCTATAACCTGATTGATCCGTTGGCCCCCGTGCGGGTTTTGAATCCGACCGTGACGGGAAGCGGGCCGTACACCGCGTCCTTCCGCACCGTCGATGGGGAAATGGCGCGCTATTATGTCGCTGGCGCAAACACCCTCCTCTCGCCAGTCAGCATCCTTCAATACCAACCACCTAACTTCGCGACCATGCCGGAAGCGGACTATTTGTTTATCACCCACGAAGATTTTATCCCCTCATTGCAACCGTTGGCCGCGTATCGGGCCGCGCAAGGGTTGACCGTGGCGATTATCGACGTAGACGATCTTTACCGTGAGTTTAACGATGGGATTTATCACCCCATTGCGATTCGAAATTTCCTGGCCTACACCTTCGAAAACTGGGAAGAACCACCTTTGTATGTGGCCCTGGTTGGAAGCGGGCATTGGAATTTTAAAAACTACGGGGCGGCGACTGAACCCTACAAAAATCCTCCCCCGGTATATATGCCTCCCAACCTCGCGGTAATCGATCCCTGGCAGGGGCAAACCGACGCGACCAACCTCCTCGCTACCCTGGTTGGAGCGGACGCGTTACCAGACTTGCACATCGCTCGTTTCCCTGTCAGTACGCCTGCCGAACTCGATATCCTGATCGGAAAAACCCTGGCGTATGAATCCCAACCTGTCGCCGATTGGCAACGCAATATCACCTTCATCGCCGATAATATTCCTGATCCTGCTGGGGCCGGAGACTTTATTGCTTTAGCCGAAGGGATTATTACTACTTACATCAATCCTGATCCTTACTTCGAACCTATTCGTATCTACGAAAACGACTTCGATTGCACAGCGACCAACACCCCGGAATGTGACGCGGTTACA
>JABWBV010000472.1 GCA_013359445.1 Anaerolineales bacterium
GCATGTCAAATTCGACCGTGCCTACGCCTTTGGCGGGCAAGTGGCAGATATTGCGTTTATAGGTCAACATAGCGGCTTTGTCGTGGGCTTGCATCATGGTGTTGAGCAAGTTGCCCACACGGTCGAGGACGATGAGCCAACGTCGGTCCAGTTCGGTTTTGGATTTTTCGGCGACCGCTTTGGGAGGCAGGTCGGGGACAGGGAGGGTGTCGTCAATCAAAAAGCCAACGACGTTACCAGAACCTTTTTTATCGCCCATCACATCGCGCACGGCCTGAGAATCGTCTAAAAAGCGATCAATGGGGAAGTTGGAAAGCGCGCCGCCATCCACGATCCAGTGCCCGCTAATGTCCCGCCCCCGATACAGGCCCCATTCTTGCCGCCAAACCACTTCCTGCCAGACGAAGGGGATGGACATGGACATGCGGACGGCCCAGGCGGTGGGCAGGTCGGGGGCGGTCCGGTGATTGAGCACCAGCAACTCCTGCCCGGACGTGTCGGAGGCCATCACGGTCAGGTCTCTGCCCGTGCGTTGGTGAAATTCGCGGAGGGTGGAAGTGCCGAGTAAGCGTCCGCCCGCGTTCAGTTTTTCGCGAAACCAGAGATAAAACAGCTCCCCAGAATACAGGCCTCCGCGTTCCACAAAGGAGAACAACTGGCGGAAGGCTGTAAATTCCATGAGCTTTTTCATCAAGGCTTCATCAATTTTTTCTTCCACATGGGTAGGCAAAAAAGGGAGATCAATGTTGGAGAAAAGCAAGGATGTCAAACTTTGATCAATGTAGGCCTGGTCGAACCGGGGCGGGGCATCCATAAACGAGGAAAACCGAGGCTTGCCATCGGGCAACCGTTCGTTGATGACTGCCAGCATTTGCTCGGCGTTGTACCCGGCGGCGAGCAGGGTGGCGGTAATTGCCCCTGCCGACGTGCCCAGCACCCGCCCGACAGTGTGTCCGCGCGCCTCAAACTCCTGCATTGCGCCGACAAAGACGATGCCTTTCGCACCGCCCCCTTCAAAAACGAGATCGTATTCCATGGCAAACTCCTTTGAACGAAAAACGAAAAACGAAGAATGAAGAACATGATGTGTGATGCGTGAATTCATATTTCACGCATCACACATCACATTTCACACCAACTCCACATAAATCCGCTTATTGATCTTCCCCTTACTCTTATAATCCACCACGCGCATTTGGCCGACTTCGGACGTGTTGTGGACGTGCGTGCCCCCATCGGCTTGCAAATCCAGCCCGACCAGTTCCACGGTGCGGACTTCGGGGATGCCGGGGGGCAGGAGATTGATCTTCGTGCGGATCAGATCGGGGATTTGAAAGGCCTCTTCGCGGGGGAGAATCTTCACCCGGACCGCGCGGGCCGCCTCGACCTCTTTGTTGATCGCAAACTCAATCGCCCCCACCAACTCCGCGCGCATCGTCTCAAACTCAAAATCCATCCGGCCCTGGAGGGGTTCCATATCCCCGCCCGTGACCGAAGCCCCATAATCACGGAAGATCACACCACACAGGATGTGCATGGCCGTGTGCGTCCGCATCAGTTTGTAGCGCAAATCCCAGTCCAACTGCCCGACGACCTCCGTCCCGACCGCAGGAAGTGGAACGTCTGCATCCAGCAGGTGAACGAGTTGTCCGTCCACGCGCTTGATCCGGGGCATGGCCAACGCGGTTTCCCCCACCGTGATCGTCCCCCGATCCGCGGGTTGGCCGCCCCCGCCGGGGTAAAATGCCGTCCGGTCGAGGATCACCCCATGATTGGGTTCGTCCACGCCAGTGACGGTGGCGACGAAGGTTTGGAGATAGGAGTCGGTTTGGTAGAGGAGAGTGGTCATTTTATATCCTTGTTGAATGTTGAAAGTTGACGGTAGAAAGTTATCCCCAACATCCAACTTTCAACCTGAGACCTTATTTTACCATCCCCAGCACCCATACCCCCAACCCCGCGCCAACGAACCCGGCGATCATCCCGCCAAACAGCCCGGCCAACCGCCGAAACAACGGCAGGGTTTGGAACCCTAGCCCGGCCCCCACCGCCGGAAACAACGGCATAAGCCAGACAATGACCGGATCAGGGACGCTCAGGGCAAAGGCGATCCCCAAAATCACCATCCCCAACAAACCCAACGCCGCCCCTAAACCTTTTTGCAATTCCACCTGCTTGCCACGTTGCAACCAGGAAATCACCAACAACACGCCCAGCGAAATCCCCCCCATCCACGAGAAAAATGCAGGATTACCCGCCTGCAACATCAGCACCGCCCCGCTTACCCCGCCAACCAACAGTCCGCCTACCCCACCGATTACCGGCCACCCCAACGACAGGCATCCCCGCGGCACAAATCGGATGCGGTAACTGCCCAAGAGGGGATTGGCGCGGAATGCACTGCCCACAAAGCCAAACACACCAAAAAAGAGCGCCCCAATCCGCACGGGGGCGAGGGTGATCAGCGTTTCCACAGGCGGACTGCCCAAAAACAGCACGTCAAACGCCCCCCACAAAGCAATCATCCCCACCCCGATCAGGGCGCCGCGCACGATCCGTTTTTGCCCGGTCAAGCCTTCCAACACCCCCACCAACGCCCCCCCCATCAGCCCGGCGAGCAATCCCGCCCGCCCAGCGCCCACCAACTGAGCAAATGCCCCCATCACAAACCCCACCGCCAACAAAATCGCCACGCTCAAAAATGCCCGACTCACTTCCCCAACAACCTGTGGGCGGGCCAAGGCCAAAATACTTTCCGCATCGCCCACATTCGCCAGGGCACGGCCCGCCCGCTCCCGCACCTCCCGGTCTAGGTCAAATTGCGCCGCGGCCAACAAAGCAGGCCCCCCCCCGTCAAAATTGCCCAACGCGTCCGCCGCCAGTTTCCGCGCCTCGGCAGAAGGATCAACAACCGAACGCACCAATCCCCGCGGCGTGAAGGTGGAAGGTGCCCCGCGGCGAAGAATTTCGGCGAGGGGTTCGACCGCGCGGGGGTCGCCCGTCAGCCCGAGGAGGCGGATCACTTGCTGGCGGATGGATGGGTTATCGGTCGTTTGGAGGGCATTCAACAAACCGGGAACGGCGTCCCGCCCGATTTCGGTCAAGGCTTTGAACGCGGTCTCCTGCCGAACCCGGTCGGGGGAGCCGAGGCTTTCGAGGAGGGGGGGCACGGCGGGAAGGCCCACCCGTTTGAGGGCGGTGACCATTTCTTGATTCAATTGTCGCGTATCTGCCCCGCCGTTTTTGCGCGGGAAGGGATCGTTCCCCAACAGGGGTGCAACCGCTTTCGGGTTGCCGATGTTGCCGAGGGCAATGGCCGCCCAGGTGCGGGTGTGGGCGCTGGGGGCGTTGAGGGTGCGAAGGATAACCGTTTCCCCGCGTGGGTGATGGAGCACGGCTAAAGCCTGCGCCGCGCTCAAACGAACCTGCACATCATCATCATCCAGGGCTAAATTTTCGAGCAGGGGAATGGCGTGGGCGTAGCCGATTTCGCCCATCGCCCGCGCAAGATGGCGACGGGTCCAGGCATCGGCGCCGTTTAACGCACTGACAAGGATTTCTCCGGCCTCGGGGGGGAGGTGGGTGAGCATTTTGGCGGCGAGGTCACGCACTTGCGGGTGGGTATCGCGCAGGGCACTCAACAGGGGCAGAATGATGCCTTCGGTTCCGATGCGGCCCAGTGCCTGCACGGCGGCAACACGCATTTGCCAATTGGTTTCGTTGAGGAGCGTGGTGATGGCTTGAATCCCTTCCGGGGCGCCTAGTTTGCCGAGGGCGGCGGCGGCATGTTGGCGGGTGTTTTCGTCCGGGTGGCGGACAGCCTCCAGCAGGGAGGGGAGGGCGGATTCTGCATGGATATGGCCGAGCGCTTCAAGCGCGCCCCAACGAATGAAGGGTTCTTCGTAAGTGGTGGCGGCGATGAGCAAATCGGTGGCCTGGGGATCGTGGATGGCGCGCAGGGCCTCGTAGGCGCGGGAGGCGGAGTCGAGCGAGGGGGGGGCCTGGATGACCGCCATTAAGGTGCCTACGGCAAGGCTACCGATCAGACTGAGGGCGCGTTCGGCGCTGGTATAGACGAGGTAGACGGGGTCTTCGAGCAGGTCCGCGAGGGGTTCGATGGCGCGGGCATCGCCGGTTTTCCCCAAAGCAATCGCCGCCCCGGCCCGAACGTGTGGGTTTGGGTGTTGGAGGGCGGCGAGGAGTTGATCGAACAGCGGGGGGTCAGAAGAGGTCGTCAACAGCATCATCCCCGGTGTAGCCACATTCGCCCACGCGTGGGGAGTTCACGACGGGGAGCCAGCCTTCGTCATCGTATGCGGAGGCATCCCCACATTCATCGCAAAGGGCGGTGTAATCATGCCAGGTGTAGATCCGCATTGCCTGATGTTGTCCGCAGTTTTCACAGGGGATGTCTGGCGGATCATTGCGGGAGAGAATGTAGATGGGCTGGGCTTTGTTTGGGACGCCTTCGCGTTGGTCGATTACGATCACGTCCAATGGGGTGGTGGAGCCAAAGTCGTATTGGTAGTCTGCTTTGAGGCCGGGATAAAACACTTTGGACAGTTTGTGTTTCATCGTTTTCGGTTTTTCGCCCCAATAATCAAAAGTAGGGTCCACCAAAACCTCATAGCGGGTTTCGTGAATTTTAAACATACTTAAATGACCGCAACACTCCAACCAGATGCCGCGCAAAAATGCGTCAAATTTTTCCAGGGTAATGGAGGCGGGCATTTCCAGGTGCATCCAATATTCGGGGCGATATTTGCCCTGCACTTGAACGTGAAAAAGGGTGTCCTTTGTGCCTTTTTCTTCTGCGAGTACCTGCTGACGGGCGAGGCAGGCTTTGAGGTGGCGGGCCATGCCAGTTTTGGCAAATTCTTTGCCGCAATACGCACATTTTCCTTTGGTTTGTTTTTGGCGGGGCATAGCGTATTCCTTTGGGGTGTGATTTGCCCAATTGCTCACCCAGGGTGTAATTTCGCACTGTGGGTGGGCCAGTGGGGTGGACGTGGAGAGATATGAGGAGAGATGCCTGTCTATTGAGATTTCGCCATGTCCGCCTCTGGTTTCACAAACGTTTCACCGTCGCCGGGACGTCGTTTGCGGGGCTATTGACCATTGTCGAAACGGGGTAAAAGGCCATTTCTCCAGCGGGGTACGGCACCAGAAGGGATTGTAAATCATCGGGGGTCTTTTCGCCCGGATCGAGCCAGTGGGCGTAATCTTTGGGGTGGAGGATGACGGGCATGCGGTCGTGCAGTTGGGCCATTAACTCGTTCGGGGCGGTGGTGATGATCGTGGCGGATTTGATCTCTGAACCATCGGGGGAGAACCATTGTTCCCACAGGCCCGCTATCGCGAACGGGCGGTGATCGGTGAGGGTGATGTAGTGAGGCGTTTTGCCTCTTTGGTTGGGAATCTTGCGCCATTCAAAAAAACCATCCGCCAGGATCAGGCAACGGCGGCGTTTGTAAGCCGCGCGGAAGGAGGGTTTTTCGGCGAGGGTTTCCCCGCGGGCGTTGATCAGGTTACTCCCCACGGCAGGGTCTTTGGCCCAGGAGGGAATCAGCCCCCAAACGAAAAAGTCTACGGCATTGCGCCCGTCGTTGGGGATGACGGCGATGGGTTGGGTAGGGGCGATGTTGTAACGCGGGGTCATGCGCGCGGGGATAGAAATGCCAGGGAAGGAGGCTTGTAATTGATCGGGGGTTGCAGTAATTGTAAATCGTCCACACATGGGGGGGCCTGATGAGTAATAAGTGATTTGTTGATCTGTTGGTTTGTTGGTTTGTTGGTTTGCTGGTTTGCTAGTAGACTGTCAAAGATCATTTTTAGGTTCGTAGTGGCGGTTTCAACCGCTCAAGACGACGACTGAAGTCGTGACTACAAACATAATTTTCAGGTT
>JABWBV010000473.1 GCA_013359445.1 Anaerolineales bacterium
CAGCCTATCCTCACCACCTCAATCGTCCGGCGCAATTTCACCCCGGTCGGCCACCTTAAGCCCGACTGCCTGGTCCCCTTCGTCGAACAGGTTCGCACCCTCGCCGCCGAAACCGGCGTACCCCGGCTGGAGCTCTATCAGGTGACCCGACGCCAGGCCGAATCCCTCGGGCCCGCCGCGAGCGACCAACTCGGCCCGCTTAACACCGACGGTAAGCCCGATCGCACCCATCTGTCGCCGAAAGGGCAAGCCGCCGTCGGCGCGCTCGTCTCCCAGGAACTGATCCGTGTGTGCTCCCCGAGTTGAGACGGTACCTCAAATCCGCAAACTGACGGGCCGCCGGCCTGCCTCCGTACCCCAACTCAGCGCAATTCCCCGACTGATCCCGGAATAGCCGCGCCCCCCGCCGGCATTTCGAGAATGAAATCGAAACGCAAGGGGAATACCAATGCAGAAACTCGCGGGCAAGAACATCCTCGTTACCGGCGCCGGCTCCGGTATCGGACAGGCAATCGCCGTCCGCTTCGCCGCCGAAGGCGCCAACGTTGCCATAAATTTCCGTTCCGGTCCCGAATCCGCGCAACTTACTGAGGAACAGGCGCGCGCAGCCGCCCTCAAAAACGGCGCTCACATCGTCGTTGGCACCCCAGGCCGCGTGCTGGATCACCTCTTGCGCCGCACCCTCTCGCTCGAACACCTGGAAATGCTCATCTTTGACGAAGCCGACCGGATGCTCTCGATGGGCTTTTACCCGGATATGATCAAAGTCAAGCGCTACCTGCCGAACCGCCGGGTCCACACCTGCATGTTTTCCGCCACGTTCCCCGTTCAGGTAATGAACACCGCCCAACAGTTCATGCACACCCCGGAACATCTCTCCCTCAGTGCCGATCACGTGCATGTCACCGAGACCGATCATCTCTACTACTTCGTCCCCGGCATGGACAAAGACCGCGCCCTCGTGCGGATCATCGAAACCGAAAACCCCACCTCCGCGATCATTTTCTGTAACACCAAAGTCAAAGTCCATTACGTGACCGTTGTCCTGCAACGGTTTGGCTACGACGCCGACGAACTGAGCGCCGATCTCTCGCAGGCCGACCGCGAACGGGTGCTGAACCGCGTCCGGGCCGGAACTCTGCGTTTTCTTGTGGCAACGGACGTGGCCGCGCGGGGGTTAGACATCCCCGAACTCTCCCACGTTTTTCAATACGAACCGCCCGACGAACTGGAAGCGTACATCCACCGGGCCGGGCGCACCGGGCGTGCGGGGGCCACGGGCGTGGCGATCACCCTCGTCAGCGGCGCGGAAAAGTTCGCGTTGGACCGGATCAGCAAACGGTTCGCCATCCCCATCGAAGAACGTCCCATGCCCTCGGACGAAGATGTGGAAGCCATCGTGGCCCAACGCCTCACCGCGTTGCTCGAATCGCGTTTGCGAGAGCGGGATCGCCTCCAAACCGAGCGCAGTCAACGGTTCATCCCCCTCGCCCGCGAGTTGGCCGATGCCGTCGGGGAACTGCCGTTGATCACGATGTTGTTGGATGATTATTACCAACAATCCCTGCACGCCCCGGCCATCCCGCTGGAAGCCCCCCGAGAGCGCTCTTCACAAGCCCCTGCCCGTGCTGACCGTCCCCCTCGCCCACGGCGAAATAGAAGATAAACCCTATACCAGGCGGAGAACTTCCAGGCTGATAAGCGCCGGATGGACAATCCGGCTTACGAGTGGAGAAATCACGTGAAAACTATCCTTAACATCTTTGCCGTTTTAATCATCCTCGCAGGCGGAGTCTGGTTCCTGCAGGGGATCAACATCCTCCCCGGTAGTTTTATGACCGGGCAAACGGAATGGGCCATCTACGGGGGGATTGCCATTTTCGTAGGAGGAGGGATATTATTTTTTGTAAACCGCCAGAAAACCCCTTCATCCAAAAAATAGTCGGTTTTGAACATGCTATAATGAATTGGTTGTTCTAAGAAATCGCAACAGGATCCCCAAATGGACAAGACGCTGACCCTTACCCTTCCTGAATACGTTTATAGACAATTACAAGTCCAGGCAAAGGCTACCACGCGCACCCTCAATGAATTGGGGTCGCAGGTGATCATCAAGAATCTCGCGCCTCCTGTGGAAGAAGATTTACCGCCTGTTTTACGCGCAGAGTTAGAGGCGATGTCTGTGTTATCCGATGAAGTGATCTGGCAAATTGCTGAAAGCCGGATGAATGAAGATAAAGCCGCCTTGTACGAAGTGTTGATTGACCGCTTAAAAGAAGGTTCGCTGACATCAGAAGGGCAAGAAATGCTCACCCAATTGCGCGAAGAAGCCGACGCGCTCATGCTTCGAAAGGCTCATGCCTTTGCCTTATTCAAAAGCCGAGGCCATCAACTCCCCACCCTCGAAGAACTCCACGCCCGCCAACCGTGACCTACATTCCCCAAAAAATTCGCCGTCAAATTGAACAAGACGCAGGCCATCGGTATGGGTTTTGCCTGTCAGATGAAACCCTTTCTGGAATTCCATTAAGTGTAGAGCATTTGATCCCGGAAACCTTAGGATGAAAAACCGTTCGTGAGAATTTATGGCTAACCTGTCGCCCATGCAATGAATACAAAGCCACACTCATACATGGCCTGGATGCCGAAACAGGAGAAACAGTTCCACTTTTTAATCCTCGCATACAAAACTGGCAGGAACATTTTGCCTGGCACGACGATGGGGTACAACTCGTCGGCAAAACAGCTATCGGGCGGGCCACGGTAACCACGGTAACAGCTTTGCGCTTAAATCGCCCCTTATTGATGAAAGCGCGTAAACGCTGGGCTTTCGCAGGTTGGCATCCCCCAAAATAATTTTTCTAATCACTCAAATTCTTCTTTTTCATTTCCAATACCTTATGAAACGTCTCTTCTCATTTTCCCCCCTTCTCCTCCTCTTCCTCCTCACCTCTCTCGCCTGTGGGGTGATCAGTAATCCTACCCCGGCGCCCACAAGCGAACAGGTCGCCACGATTGAGCCCAGTTCACCCACCCCCACCCCGCTTCCCCCAACCGAAATCCCCACGCCCCTCCCTGCCGCGCCCGTTCAGCCCGGCGCGGCGAACCCGGACGAACCGGTGTTCATTACTGGGGATATTCCGTACACCTCCCCGTTCTTTGTCAACACGTTGAACGATCCACTCGTTTTGCTTGAAGATCAGGCCGGGTTTGTGGCGCGAGATTTTGAGTTTGAATTTAAGCTCGAAGGGCAGGTGATCGGGCCGGTGGAAATTTTGGAGGATGACACCGTCGTGTATTCGCTTGCTTTGCCCGCGGTGCCACAGGGGACGTTTGTGGATGTGGATAACAATGGGCAGACAGATACGGGGGTGCAAGTGTTTGCCGTGGCGTATTGGTCGAATACGTGGGGCGGGCCGTTTTTGGAAACGCGGGACGCTGGCGGCTGGTCGGGGGGGCATGTTTCGACGGTGGTGGATTCTGAGCGGGATGGGGAAATTGTGGGAGGGATTTTTGTGGTATGGGCACCCGATGCGGCGCAGGCTTTCCCAACTGGGTTCGGGGAGGATGCGATGTTATTTACGGAAGATGATCCGGTGGCGCCAATCCCTGCGGGGTATAACCTGGTCAGTTTGGACGAGACGCCGTTCCGGGTGTGGAAGGAGGCGCGACCAGTTATCACGTTGAATGAAGGTTCTGGGGCGGTGAACGATTTTTCGGAGATGTCGTTTGTGGAGGCGTTTGATGCACTGTTCGCGAAGGCGTCGCGTGAATATCCGTTTACCGAGGAAAAAGGGGTGGATTGGCAGGCATTGTACGATGAATTTGCGCCGCAGATTGCGGAGGCCGGGAATAATTTGGAGTTTTACGCGTTGGTGAAAGCGTTCGGTCAGCGCATCCCGGATGGGCATGTGGGGATTTCGTTTGATGCGGATGACTTTTTTGAGAAGCATGGGGGGAGTTTTGGGATGCGGTTGGCGGAGTTGAGTGATGGGCGGGTGATTGTGGTGGAGATTTTTCCGGGGTATCCGGCGGAGGGGGCGGGGATCAAAGTGGGGGCGGAGATTTCGACTTGGGCGGGGCAACACGTGGGGACGGTGTTGGAGGGAGTCGTTTCGTATTTGGGGCCATATTCGACCGTTCACGCTGAGCGTCAAGATAAGGTCCTTTTTCTGACGCGGTATCCGGTGGGGACGGAGATTGAGTTTACGTTCAGTAATCCCGGTGAAAGTGCCCAAACGGTGACGCTGGAAGCCGAGATCGAATACGATTCGTTGTTTGCGTCGATTGCGTCCTTTGGTTTTGATGAACTTTCGTTGCCGATTGAGGCCGAGATTTTGGATGATTCGGGGGTGGGGTATATTCGAATTTCGACGTTTTCGGATGATTACAATTTGATGGCGGAGTTGTGGGAGCGGGCGATTAAGACGTTGAACGAGAATGATGTTGAGGATTTGATCATTGATGTGCGTGTGAACGGGGGCGGAAGTCTGGGGATGGCGACGGATTTTGCCGCGTTCTTTTTTGATCATGAAGTGGCAATTGGCCTTGGTTCGTATTTCAACGATCTGTTGGGCGATTTCGAGGATTCACCGGATATGCGACAATGCCTGATCGGGAGAAGCCGCAATCCAGACAAGGAGGGGAGAAAATGAAGGGAGCACAACTGATACTTGCGGGTATTGCCCTGCTGAACGCTGCCTGCGGAGGAGGCCCACCGGTCCGCGCGGCAGCCGAGGCTGTATCGCTGGAGGTCGTCGCCACCGGAGAAAGCGCGGGGGATGCCGACGTCGAAGCCCGCGTCATGCTTCTCGAGCGCGGCATCGGGTCCGTTGTGGAACGCCGCAGCGAGCTTTCCAACGGGCAGCTGACGTACGACATGATGAGTTCTTCAACTGAGGGCTTTGTGACCGGATTCCGCCGCAAGGCAGAACGCACACTGCCCAACGGCCTGGTCGAGGTAACAGCGACAGGCACCGTCAGTCTCAAGGCGGTCGAGGCGGCTCTGGTGGAAAGACTGAAGGATATCGGAAACCCGCGCCTCATGGTCCTTATGGACGAGAATGTGTTCGGCGCCGCATCTGTTGCCGGAAGCAGCAAGAGCGAACTTGAACTGATGGAGACCTTGGGAAGGGAAGGGTTTCGTTTCATCGACCGCGAACAGTTCAAGAAGGCCCTGGCCCGGGACAAGGGCCTTGCCGTCGGAGCCTACGGAAACCCGACGGCGGAAGAGAAGGCGCTTGAGACGGCGGCGCAACTCAACGCCGAGATCCTTGTCGTAGGACAGGCGATCATTCGGGACAATGGCGAGGTACGCGCAGGATCGGGGCTCCACTCAATCACAGCCGACATCAGGTTGAAGATCATTAACGTGGGAACAGCGGAAATTCTGGGCACGACCATCGAGTCATCCACTACCGCTCATGCGGTCCGTGAAGTGGGTGTCACGAATGCCGTCCGCAAGGCAATATTGGCGAGCGCGGCACGACTGAAGCAGCAGGTAGCAGGCAAGTGGAAGGCCGGCGGTGTGACGCGGGTGGTCTTTCAGGGAATTGAACCTGAGGCCTTCCTTTCGGGCAACTTCTCTGGTCTTGTGCGGCGCCTGCGCGGCGTCACGGGCGTGGAAGAGCGCAACGACAATGACAGCGGTATGGTTCTTGAGGTTCGCTGCTTCTGCAACGCATTTCGACTCACAAAAGAAATTCTGCGCAGAAAGAGGGAGTTCGGTCGCCCCCTGACGCTGAAGGCAATCAAGGGGAATACCGTGCGGCTGGCCGTGGGAATCTGAAGCCAGCGGAAGCGTGGATGAAACCCCCTGATGAAGAACCCGAAGATCGCCTCGCGGTGTCGCTTTTTACGTTCGGCTACCGCCGTTCGGGCCTTCCGGATACCGGCTCGGCCCA
>JABWBV010000474.1 GCA_013359445.1 Anaerolineales bacterium
CCAACACCTCCGCCACCCCCCGCGCCACCACCGGCTGAAACACCCCAAACGCCGTAATCACCACAATCAACATCGAATTCACCGTCTGAAACACCGCAAAATCCCCCGGCACCAACGCCCGGCCCAAATACACATGAAAAAGATAATCCACCCCATTCGTCAACAAATCCACCCCAAACAAAAAAAGCGTCTGAAACGCCACCCCCCGCGCCCAGCCGCCATCCAAAAAACGTGTCCGTATTCCTGAAATCATCCCGTTTCACGCATCACGCATCACCCCTCATCCCCCCGTCTCCAACCGATTGAACAACGACGTACTGTATCCGATCCCCTTCAGCCGCCGGTAACGCTCCACCGCAAAGTACACCGCGTCCCACCCAAACCGGGCGAACTGGCCCACCGCGCGGGCAAAGTGCCCTGCCCCGGTCAAAAATCCCGCGCGCCCATACTTGCGCCGCAAAAAATCCGAGGACGCGAAAAAGTACGGTGCGGTTTCCAGTAATCGGATTGGGCGCAAGATAAACGCGCCGTTGGTGACCAGCATAACGTCCCAAAATTTACTCGATGGCACGCCCAGATATTGGGCGATTTCCCGGTCCAGCACTGCGTTCATTGCCCGGCGGGTGACTGAGCCAGCCGCCCGGACGGGCAGGGCTTCCAGCACCCGGTCGGGGATCGGCGTGTCTAACAGGGTGCGGCACACCGCCAGCACCGCGCCAAAAATATCCACCGTGCCCGTTTCCCGCGCCAGCGAGATGACCGCGTCCCAATTAATACTAGACGAAAGCGTCCTGAGCGGAGTTCGTTTTCCGAACTCCAGAGGCTTTGCGAAGTCGAAGGATGCGGATTGCGCCTCACTTCCCGAATTCTGCTTAATCACCTCCGCAATATCCAGGTAATACATCAGCATCCCATCCGCCAAAATACCGCGGGCGAGATCGGGGCGGGTGAAGGTGTGGGGCAGGTAAATGGCGTGTTTGACCAGGTGTACCGCGAGGGACAGGAGCAAATCGGGCAGGGTGAGATCACGCACGGGTTGTCCGAGCAGTTCGCCCGGGTGGGTGCGGTTCAACATCGCGGCGTAGTCAATGGTCAGGACGGTGTAGGGATGATCGAGCGCCCAATGCGGCTCAAACCAGATTTTCAGATCGGGGGTGCAACGTTGATGGTGCAGGTGATGGCGTTCGTAGTAGGCGTCGGCCATCAAATTGGGCCAAAACGGGCCGATGCCCATCGCGTGCAAGATTTCGATGCACGGGCGGATTTGGTCCCGCCGCACGAGGATGTCAATATCCCCGCCGGGGCGCATGGCCGGGTCGCCGTAGATGTTGTTGGAGATGGATAGCCCTTTGAGGACGACGGTGTCCAGGCCGCGGGCGTGCGCTTGTTGCAGGTAGTCGGCCAGGGAGGCGCTCATTAGCGCGGCGTTGTCTTGCAGGCGTTGGGCGGAGGCTTCGATTTCGGCGCGGGGGGCGTCGGGTAGGGTGGGCCACACCGCGCGGGCGGTTAACACCCGTTTGAGCAGGGTGGCCATCCGGTTGGGGACGGCGGTTTTCGCGACTTGCGCCCAATCGAGGGGAGGGAGGGTGATTTTTTCGGGCGTACGCCAGTTTTGGGCGACATCCCATAGAAATGTTTCTTCGGGGGTGAGGGAAAAGGACATGGGCGTGATTATACCCAGACGTTCGAAAAACTTCCGAAGTTTGCCAGCGACTTGTTTGATACAATCCCGCCCATGTTAAAAGACCTATACGCCAAATACCGCCCTCAGCACGAAGATTTCTGGCATCGCCGGGCGTTGGAGCCGGAATTTTCCCGCACGTTTCGAGTGAATGGTTGCCTGGTGGAGATGACCAGTAACCACGCGGGGGTGCTAATCGTAGCCGATCTGGTGGCCCCGCAATATTCCGTGGCCCCGCCTCGGCCCGGCGCGGGGTTCCGTTTGCAGATCGCCGTTCACGCCCCGCCCGTGGACCCCGGTCCCCCGCCGGAAGACCTGTTCCCACTCATCCACTACACCGGGAGTGGGGATTGGTTCAACCTGCACTTGGGCGCGTGGGGGACTTGTTTTGCGGATTTGCGCGCCGGGTTTGGGGTGGCGATCCTGGCCCCGTCGCTCGCCGCTCGCCCGGTCCTGGTGGCGCGGCATCTGATCAACACGCTATTGACCAATTTCCTCACGCGGAATGGGTTTGCGATGCTCCACGCAACGGGGTTGGTACGCGTAAGTAGTTCAATGCCAAGTAGCAGTCTGAGCGGAGTTCGTACTCCGAACTCCAGAGGCTTTGCGAAGGCGAAGACTGCGGGCCGCGTCCTCCTCCTCATGGCCCCGCATAACTCCGGCAAATCCACCACCGCCCTGCGCCTGACTCTCTCCCGCGCATTTCGCCTGCTCACAGACAGTATGGTGTACCTGTCAGAGACGCCCGATGGCCTGCAACTCTCCGGTTTCCCCGTCGGGCGCGGCAAACTGCGCCGGGACTCGCTCCCTCCCTTCCCCGAACTCACCCCCGAACAGGTGCGCGACGAGACAAAATTCGTCCTCGATTTGCACCAACTCGACTCCACGCTCGTGTTCGACGAGGCGATTGTCCCCGATCAGATTGACCTGTGTCTGCTCAAACGCAACGGGCAACCGAAAACCTTCATCCAGGAGGCCACACTCGATGAAACCTGGGAGGCGATCCTGCTCAACAGCCTGCATGATGACACCCCCGAAGTGTGGGCGGAGAATCTGCGCCTGATCGAGCCGTTGGTGAACCGGGCGCGGTTATTTCATCTGGAGATTGGGACGGAGGGGAATGGAATTGTGGAGCGGATATTGGAGACTTGTGCTGAGGGTAGTCGAAGCATTGGGGATTAGCGCTTCATCCCGATAAACGACCGCATCGAGATGGACGCCAGATCAAAGTCGTCATTGAAATAATCCAGTTCATCCCCTTCCATCAAGGCGAGGATGTAAAGTAGGGGCAGGAAATGATCGTGCGTGGGATGGGCGAGGCGGGAGAGCGTGCCGAGTTTTTGGAAATCTACCACGGCCTGATAATTTCCATCGTCTATGAATTCGGTCATCGTTTTGTCAAATTCGATGGCCCAATCATAGGGCGCGGCTTCAAATTGTAGGGCACGCAGGTTGTGAACCATGTTCCCACTGCCGATGATGAGCACGCCTTTATTCCGTAAAGCCCTGAGTTCCCGCGCCAGTTCAAAGTGATATTGCGGAGATTTCGCGTAATCCAGGCTGAGTTGGTACACAGGGGTTTGCGCTTCCGGGTACATTTGCAGGAGAATGGACCACGTTCCGTGATCCAGCCCCCAGCGCTCATCGGGGAGAACGTGTGTTTTTTGGACGAGTTCAATCGTCTGCTGGGCGAAATCGGGGGAGCCAGGGGCGGGATATGTCTGTTCGTACAGAATTTGCGGGAAACCGCCAAAGTCGTAGATCGTTTCCGGGGTTTGGGTGGTGGCGACTTTTGTCTGGCCGGGAGTGATCCAATGGGCGGAGATGGACAGAATCGCGGTCGGTTTGGGGAGGTGTTGCCCGATGGCGCGCCAGTTCCGGCTATAGGCGTTGTCGGTGACGGCGTTCATGGGGCTTCCGTGTCCGAGAAATAACACAGGCATTTCGTCTGTATTGGGATTTTGTTGGAGGGTTTTGTAAACGTGGGAGAGGTCGTTCATGGGGGTTTCCTTTTGATTACCTATCTTACCCCGTCAGCGTAACGGGAACGTGAACAAAGCCATGTGCTAGACGGAAATCTTCCCCATCACCTCTTCGACAAACAGTGTATACGACTCCGGGTCATTCCCTGCAAAATCCAGACACAGATGATCCGCCCCCACGCGGGCGTACTCGCCCACCAAATCCACCAACTTCGACGGGGTGCCGACGAGCGTCATCCAGGGTTCGACGCCTTTGGGCAGGAGGCGTTCGATTTTCGCTTTCAGCGCGGCCTCCGTTGGCGCACAGAGGACGAGGTCGTAGGTGGTTTTTTCAATCGTGGCTTCATCCCGCCCGACCGCGTCGCAGTGGCGTTTGAGCGTGTCCCGCTGTTTGGCGAATTCGTCCGGCGGCCCCCACAGATTGCACGCATCCCCCATCTCGGCAATGAGCTTGAGCGTGATCTTTGGCCCGACGCCGCCGATCAGGATGGGCGGGTGGGGTTTTTGCAGGGGTTTGGGTTCGAGGATGGCGTTTTCGACGTGGAAAAAGGACCCGTGATACGTGAAACGTGAATTTGTCCAGAGGCCGAGGATCAGTTGGAGGGCTTCTTTCATTTGGGCGAGGCGGATGGAGGGCTTGTCTTCAAAGGGATAGCCATACGCTTCGTATTCCGGTTTGTAGCCGCCCGCGCCAAAGCCGAAGTTCATCCGCCCGCCGCTGATGTGATCGAGACTGGCCCCCATCCGGGCGAGCAAAGCCGGGTTCCGGTATCCGACCGGGGAAACCATCGCCCCCAACCGGATTCGGGACGTCACCGCCGCGAGGGCCGGGAGAATCGTCCATGCGTCGAAAAACGGTTCGCGCTCCGAGCCATGCACGGGGAGTTGGTAGAAGTGATCCATCACCCAAAAGGAATCAAATCCGTCCTGCTCGGCGCGTTGGATGTGGGTTTTGGTATCTTCCCAGTGGTTGCCGGAGCCGTTGGGGTAAATGAACGAGGTGTTGCGGAGGCCGAATTTCATCATCGGTATGCACCATTTTTAGCCAATTTCGTTTGGAGAATTTGACGCAAAGCCGCTAAGCCGCAAAGACTATTTAAAAAATCCTTTGCGACTCTGCGTCTTTGCGTCAAAGCAGGCTATGAAGTTTCAAGAGTCAACGGGATCGGCTGTCTGCCATCCACATCCGTGAACCCATATTCTAACCCAAGGTCGGCGGCGACGAGGACTTTGCCGGATTTTTCCATCACGTTCGGGTCGGTGGCGAGGGCGAGGATGGCGCGCCCGGTGAATTCCGGGGATTCGGCGTTGGACATGTCGAAGTATTCCGCGTCCCGCAAGACGCGCTCGGTGCGGACGAGGCCGGGGTACAGGGAAACGGCGGCAACGTTGTATTCCCGCAGTTCGTGGGCCATGTCTTTTGCCATCCGGTCATCCGCCGTTTTAGCAACGCCGTAGATGACGTTGTTTTGATATTTCTGCCCGGCCCAGTAAGAGATGTTGACGATCAGACCACTCCGTTGAGCAACCATCGCCCGCGCAACGAGGGCACTGGTGACAAAATGCGCCCGCACGCCCGCCTGAAACATCGCATCCCACCGGGAGATCGGTTGTGCCCAAAATTTGTTGAACCAGGTGAACTCACCGCTTTCGTCCACCATATTTTCGTACCCACCCCAGACGTTGTTAACGAGAATGTCCATCCGCCCCTGCTCGTCCAGAATGCGCTGGACGGCGGCTTTCACTTCGTCATCATTGCGGTGATCGCAGGGGAGGGCGATGCCCCGCCCGCCAAGTTGGTTAATAGCGTCAACCGTTTCGTAAATCGTGCCGGATAAGTTTTCGTCCAATTTACCATCTTTGACCGTGCGTCCGGTGATGTAAACGGTTGCCCCTGCTGTGGCGAGGGCCAGGGCGATGCCTTTGCCGACGCCGCGGCTGGCGCCGGTGACGAGGGCGATTTGGGAGGTGAGAGGTTGCATAGGGGACTCCTTGAGGGGTTGGTTGGTTTGTTGGTTTGTCGGTTTGCTGATTTGCTGATTTGTTGGTTAAAGGAGGGCGGAGGGGAAAGAGTGACAGGATTTTCTCCTCTTCTCCTTTTCACCTCTTCTCTTTCCCCCTCCCCTCCACCCCCACACTAATCAACACCAAACTCAATACCGACAGCGCAATCATCACCCCCGTCGGCAGAACCCACCACTGCCACGACGGCCCCAAAAACGCCCCACTCG
>JABWBV010000475.1 GCA_013359445.1 Anaerolineales bacterium
AAACGCTCGAAACGCTTGGCTACACGAAGTTGCAAGGCGAGGCATTTGCCAATACCCCGATGACGGCGAAATGGCTGACGTCCGATTCCGAGGCAAACTTTTCTCCCTACTTCACGTTTTGGGAAACGGTCATCCCCGCGCTGTGGGGGCGGCTGGATGAATCGCTTCGCACCGGGCATGCGCCAGTCAACCTGTACGAGTGGATCGAATCCCAACCCGAAACGTCCGCCGAATTCCAACGGGCAATGATCGCCATCGCCCATCTGATCAAAGCGGAAGCCGCCGACAAACTCAAATTCCTGACGGGGGCCAAACGCCTGCTCGACGTAGGCGGGGGGCACGGGGAGTACGCGGTCGCCATTTGCCAGAAATATCCGGGCATCCAGGCAGTGTTGTTTGACTCCCCTCAAGCTTTAGCAACCGGACGCGAACACGTCACCTCAACAGGATTAGATTCACGCATCACGTTTCACGAAGGCAACTTCCTCGCCGAAGACCTGGGCACCGACTTCGACACCGTACTGCTCTTCAACATCATCCACGGGTTCGATGGGGCGCAGAACACAGACCTCTTCCGTAAAGCGAAACGGGCGCTCAACCCCGGCGGGAGGGTGGTGATTTTAGAGCAGTTGGACGAAAAATTGCCTTCGCAGGCGTACAACACGATTGGGAAATTGCTTTCGTTGAATTATTTTCATTTGCTTAACGGGCGAGTGTACGCGTACAAAGAAATTGCCCACTGGCTCAAAGAGGCCGGTTTTTCAGAAGTACGGCGGATCAATTTGATGCAAGTCCCAGGGAATGCTCTGATTGTGGGAACACTTTGAAACCCGCACCAAACTTAACTAACCCATGTTGCCCAAGGTGCGACGCACTTCCGAGTAATTTTTTTATTCCGGCGTGACCGAAGTCTTAATCCTGGGGCTTCTCCAGGGTCAAGTGCGTGTCGCACCTGTGTCGCACCGAGTCCATGCGCAACATCAGTTAACCAAAAAGCCTCCTGAAAACAGGAGGCTTTTTGTTGAAAATGGGAGGGTTACCCCGCTCGTCTTGTATCCGCAATCGCTTTCTGCTCATTCACAAAGAACAGCAAAACCAACCCCACGACAAAAAAGATAATCAGCGAAAAGATCGCAGGGCGCAGATTGTGCAACACCTGATTGGTGATGCCAAACACGAGCGGGCCGAGCCAAGACGTGCCACGCTCGCTAATCTCGTAAATGGAAAAGAATTCCGCTTCCTGGTTTTTGGGAATCATCTGGGCAAACAGGCTCCGGCTAATCGCCTGCGACCCACCCATCACCATGGCGATAAACAGGCCCAGGATAAAAAATTCGGTCACGCGGGAATCGCCTTTCATCCCCCCATACGCATAAATCACCACCCCCGCCCAGATGACGAGGCTGATCACAATCGAACGCTTGGCTCCGACCCACTTCGCTAACCGGCCCCACAACAACGCTCCACCAAATGCGACAAACTGGATCATCAAAATCACCATAATCAGGGTATTGGTGTCCAATTCCAACCCGCCGCGCAGAATGGGGGCGGCGGCAAACGTGGAGGCGACCGCAATCACCGTTTGAATGCCATCGTTGTAGATCAGGTAAGCGGTGAGATATTTGGAAGTTTCCGGCAGGGTTTTGTATTTTCTCCGCAGGAAAATCACCAGCATAATGATCGGGCCAAACATCGGCACAAAGACAGGCAATATCGCCAGGTCCAGCGGCCAATCCCGGGCAATCACGAGGTTAATCACAAATGGCATCACCAACGGTGCCCAGATAAAAATCAACAGCGGGGAAAGTAAGAGGAAGGCAAGGAGGCGTGGGGAGGTTTCCATCGTATGCCCCAACTGCTTGAACGCAATACTGATGATCGTCTCCCCCTCCGGCAGGGGGCGGGCCGTATGGCGGGAATGCAATCTGCGCCAGGTTACCGTCGAGAAGCCCAACCACCAAATCCCTGCCGAGGCCAGGTTGATCCGTACCGCCAACCCACCGGGGATCCCCAGTTTATCGCTAAAGGTGTAGAACACTAAATTGAGCAAAAGAAGCAAGCCCCCGCCAATATATCCCATCGCAAAACCCAACGAGGACGTGCGATCTCGTTCTTCTTCACTGGCAATATCCGGCAAATACGCATTGTAGAACACAAGCGCCGCGCCAAAGGCCAGATTTGCGATGATGAAAAGCACTGGCCCCAGCCACCAATTACTCTGCGTGACGAAGAACAACAGGGTGGTCGCGAGACCGCCAATGGTCGCAAAGAGTTGCATCATTTGTTTGCGTCGGTGCGAATAATCGGCAATCGCCCCCAAAATGGGCAAAAACCCCGCCTGGAACACGACCGAAAACGCCACCCCAAACGGCACAACCGAGTCCGGGGCCACGGGCAGACCCAAAAAACGGGCCAGGCCGTCCGGCGAGGCTTCTGCGACAACAGCCGCCAGAGAGGCAATGTACGGCCCTAAAAATACCGTGCCAATTGTGGTGCTGAACGCCGAATTCGCCCAGTCGTACATGGCCCAGCCGAATATTTCTTTTTTGTCGTTGATTGGAGGGGATGATACAGACATGAATACTCCTGAAAGGGTGAGATGAATTGAGTGGAATTCTACCTTGAAAGCCAAATCAACAAGGTTAAGTTTTGTCAGTTCTAGCGGAATTATCCGGGTGAGCCGTTTTATCAAATCACACGTTGAAACCCCAAACTCCGCGAAAGGATTTGGCATAATCCCCCTTGTGCAACACACGATAATCGTGTATTATACAGCAACTAAGGAGAATAACTAATGAAACAAATCAGTATCCAAATCACCGACGAAACCGCCCGCCAGATGGAAGAACTGGCCCAATGTTGGGGCCTGCCTCCCCAACGGCATAACACCCCTGTTATTGAACGTGCCATCGCCACCCTTTACATGCTCGAAATCGGTTGTGAAAAATACAGCGCTAAACTCAAAGAGATGGGCGCACAAAATGAGAATTTTTAGGAGCTAGAAAATGATTGAAAACCAAACCCCAATCCCCGCCTTGGTCCACCAAATGGAAGTATGCTTACGATCCGGATATAACATCCGTCAAACCCTAGAAATCGCGGCGAAAGACCTCCCCGAACCCCTGGCAACAGAAATCCGCCAAACTCTCGCAGATTTGGACGGGGGAACCGCCCTCCCGACCGCCCTCGAACACTGGCTGGATCGCGCTCCCTCCCCAGACCTGGACTGGATGCTCGCCACGATCAAAGTACAACTCGAAGTCGGTGGCAACCTCGCCGACAAATTCAGGTTGCTTGGGCAGATGATGGAGAAACGTCGAGGAATTTGACGAAAACAAAACGGCTCGCAAATTGCGAGCCGTTTTGTTTTGGGAACAGAAAACACCAGCAAATCGGGACAAATGTCATTTGTGACAAACCCCAATCCTTTCTACACTGAGGATGTCTTTAACAAGCCCATTCAGGGGCAAACTTTTGGAGGTCCTATGACAGAACAACGCAAAAAAATCAATCTCCCGTACCTGTTCAAGAAAGTGCAGGACGGTGAACCCATCACCTGGCTGACGTGCTACGACTACCCCACCGCCTACCTTCAAGAACAGGCCGGGGTCGAAATGATCCTCGTCGGCGATAGCCTGGGGATGACCATGCTGGGGTACGATTCCACCCTCCCAGTCACGATGGATGACATGATCCGGCACACGCAAGCCGTGCGCCGGGGCGCGCCCACCGCGTTCGTGATCGGGGATATGCCGTACATGTCGTACCAACCAAGCGTAGAAACAGCCATTCGCAACGCCGGACGTTTTATGGCCGAGGCCGGATGCGACGCCATCAAACTCGAAGGCGGCGCGCAAATGGCCGACAAAATCAAAGGCATCGTAGACGCGGGCATTCCCGCAATTGGGCATTTGGGGCTGACCCCGCAATCGGTCAGCGCGTTGGGCGGGTTCCGCGTTCAGGGGAAATCGGCGGCCCTCGCGAAACGGATTCTGGACGATGCCAAAGCGTTGGAAAAAGCCGGGGCATTCGCCATCCTGCTGGAGTTGGTGCCCGACCGGTTGTGCCAACTCATCACCGAACAGGCCGAGAACTGCATCATCATGTCGCTCGGTTCCGGCCCACACGCGCACGGACAACTGCTCATTTACCATGACATGTTTGGCCTGTACCCCAAGTTCAAACCCCGCATGGCGAAAGTATTCGGCAACGCGGGGGAAGTGATCCTGAACGGGTTGAAAGGCTACGTGCAGGAAGTGACGACGGGCGTTTTCCCGCAACCCGAAAACTGGTTCGGAATGCCCGACGAAGAATATGATGAACTGGTCAAAACCATGAAGACTGGAGCATAAAATGGACGCCAAATATCGCCAGTTACTCAAAATCCCCTATGACCGGCTGGACGCCATCAACGAAGTATTGCTCGACCCTGATCAGGCCGTGATCGAAAATTTTCTCGCGGTCGTGGACAAATATGGCACGCCCGAAGAAATCAACCACAAGCACCACGAATCCCGGCGGGTTTCAAACTTATTGAAAAAAGTACAGGCCACCCGCCCGGAATACATCAAAGACCTGGAATGGTTGATGAAACAACGCGAAAACAAATCCTTCATCACGGTGAACGATTACCGCCGGAAAATCTTGGGGGCAAAAGCCGACACGGTGAAGTTCAACGACAAATTCGCCGTCACCCTTGAAGTCTCCGCCCTCCAATATTTCCCCTGGATTTGCGCGATGGCCGACAAAGCCTTAGCCGAACGGACCCTGCTCCCCGGTCGATTTATCGCCGTTCGCAAGATGAAAGAATCCGAGGCGGACGGCGACCTGCCCGCCATCGTCGCCGCGCTCGACATCATGGGCGCGTCCTTCGTCGAAACGCTGGACACGAAAGGCACAGATGGCGCGAACATCCACCTCAACGGCCCTTCCACGATCACCGGCTACTTCGGCGGCGTGGGCCAACCCAACCACTACCCGCTCAAATGGGTGGACGAATTTCTGTATTACTACACGAATTACGGCATCCGGCAGGTGCTGAATCTCAACCCCGGCACGGTGCTGGCAGGCTACCTGCTCTATCGGCTCGGCATTGACATCGAGTTTAAAATCTCTGTCTTCATGGGCAACGACAATCCCTACGCCGCCCTTTGGACGCTACTTGCCGCCAAACTCTTCTCCCGCGATGACGGCAGTAGTCCGCTGATCGGGTTCAATTGGTCAAACTCGGTCAACAACGAATCCATGGAAATCACCGCCCAATTCCGCAAATCGTTGGGCTTTGAAGATGTCGTCCGGTTCGAGCATCACATCACTGAAACGTGGAAATCCATCGTCCGCCAACCGTACAACCGCCGCGAGGAACTCCTCGAAATCGCGGGGCACGTCGCCAACATCTCCGCCAAACACGAGGGTGGGAACCCCGAAACCGACTCCGCCCGCGCGCACCCCTCGGACATCCTCGACTACTTCCGCGACAAGCAAGAAGTCATCGACTCCGGCGATTGGGACGCCCTGCGCCTCAATTTCCTGGACAAAGTAGACGCCTGCAACCAAACCGCCGAGGCGTTGACGCTGAACAGTTTGTCGTTCATCGCCGCACGAAATATGCACATGTGAAAGGCCCAAAAAAAGAACGGGTGGAGCCGCGGCTCCACCCGTTCTTTTTTTAAGGCTGTTTTTATCCCAATGCCCGCTTCATCCGCGTCAAGGCCTCTGCCAAAATTGGCCGGGGGCAGGCGATGTTCATCCGCATGAAACCCGATCCTTCCGGGCCAAAGATCGTGCCTTCGTCAATGTACACTTTTGCGTCTTCCAAAAGCGTCTTTTTCAGCGTTTCATCATCCAGCTCCAACGCGCGGCAATCCAGCCAAACCAGGTA
>JABWBV010000476.1 GCA_013359445.1 Anaerolineales bacterium
GGTTTTCATCAGTTGGACGACTAAATATCCGGCGACGAGCATGGCAAAGGTGCGGGTGGCCATGGCGGCGTAAATGGGAAGCAGGGCCTGGGTGATGGTCCCCGTGAAGACGCTCAAAAAGGTGAAGTCTGTGAGGGTGGTCAGCACGACGAAGAGGACAACGTGCCGCAGAGAGTATTGCCATGCGACCAGCACCAACGGAGCAAACAAGATGGGGAGCAATGCCCACGCCCCGCCGATGATGGTGATGTCGGCAAACCGATTTTCGGTGAAGGCGAAGAGCATGTTTTGGCTGAAGATGGGTTCAAAGGTGGCGATGAAGATGGCGAGGGGGAGGTAAAAGCGGCCCAGTTTTTCCGGGAGGCGCGGCCAGTACAGGTAGATGAGGAGGAGAAAGAGGGAGACTAAAAATAAGATGCGGTTGAGGCGAAAGAAGTTCTCTCTGGTTTCTGGCGGGAATTGGGAAGCGTCAAAATTGATGAGGCCCGTGAGGGGGAGGATGAGCGCGGCGAGAAGCCCCAGCGCGACCGGGAGAAGGGTGAGCGCGGCCCTCAGCCAGGTAAACGCCCGGAAGACGGAGAGCAGGCCCGGTTCCAGGGGGTAGGAGATTGGGCGTGGATCGGTGAAAGGGGCAGAGAATGGCCCGAAGAAGCGGTTCATGCCTTCGATCATAGCACATCTTCCCCCCTGGGCTGAATGGAAACCCCTCCTCCTTTGAAGTGACAAATGTCATTTTAAAGAGTGAGGGCTTGCACTTTATTTGAAAGAAAAAACAGCGTATATTGGGAGCATCGCTGAAAAACATTTGACCCCCCGCAAAGGAACTCCCATGAAACGCTCTTCTCTTTTTCTTGCCTTGTTCACCCTGTTTCTTGCCCTGTCCCTGGCCTGCGCCAACTCTGCCCCGACAACGTCCTCTGGTGACCCCGATGTACAAGCTACGGTAGATGCGTCCGTGGCCGCGACCAACACCGCCGCCGCCGCCCAACAAGCCGCCATTGACAGCGCGGTGCAAGCTACCGTGCAAGCGATGCCCACCGCCGTCCCCGCCGATGTCTCCGAACTGGCCGCGGAGGAGGTTGTTAGTGAGGTGGAAACCGCCGTTGAAGACGCCGCGACCGCCTCCGAAAGTGTCGCCACGACCACCACCAGTGCCACGTCCGACGGCACCGTGACGACGGAAGAAGTCGAAGTCATTTACACGGAATATTACGTCGCCTACGATGAACTGCAAACGGCCTACGCCCTCATCACCAGTTATTACGAGGTGTACGGCGAAGTAGCTGAAGAAACGCTCGATCTGCTCGCCGATCTCGAAGACGACCTGGACGCCTTGAACGAAAGCCTGACCGAACTGACCGCCGTGTTGGACGAAATCAACACCACCCTCAGCGACGGGTTGGAACTGGCCGAAGAAACCATCCAACAATTGGAAGACACCGCGCAAGCCGCGCAGGACAAAGCGACCGAGGCCGCGGCGCAGGCCCAAACCTGGGTCACGGAACATCAGGCCGCGCTGGATAAACGCACGGCTGAACTCCTCGCCATGCAACCCACCGAAATCCCCCTGGATCGAGACGCGACGATTGAAAGTGCCTTTTCCTTCCTCGACGGGATGAAAACCTCCCTCGAAGACGGCAGTTTCTCCCAAACCGAACTGACCAACCTGGCCCAACTCCGCGCCAACACCGTCGCCGGACTGCAAACGCACGGCGGCCCCCAACTGGAAGGCTTGTCCGGCATGATGGATCAATTGATGACGCAAGCCGCCCGCGGGCAAATTCCCCAGGCCCGCAGTGGGATGGGCAACTTTGAAGCCTCGCTCCCCGCGCGCCCTTCCTTGCCCGGCGGTGGGTTGCCGGGCGATGGCCCCGGCGGAGGCGGCCCAGGCGGGGGCGGGGGTCTGCCGTAACCCTTTCTAAATCAATCGTCAAATAAAAAGATGTGCGTGACTTTCACGCACATCTTTTTTGTTACCGCCGAAAGTTCTTCGTATCGCGTCATGCGCCCCGCTGTCATTGAATGCCACAAAAATATCCGCGACAACTTGCCATCCGCGACAAACTCCAGTCGCGGATGGCAGATTAACCCTCTCGTTCGGTGTACGACAACATACGGAGTGACAAATGTCACTTTAATCGGTGAGCTTTGGCGCGGCGAGGGGTGAGTCCGTTCACTACATTTCCAAAAGCACGTGGCGTATCATTTGTACAACATCTTCTTCCGCATCTCCTTTTTTCCGCGACAAAAACAGTCGCGGAAAAAGAAATCGAATCGCCTAACAGGAGTTTCTCCCATGAAAAAATGGATCACCCCGCTCATCATCGTCCTGGCTTTAGCCGCCGCCTTCTTCTTTTACCAACAAAGCCAGGCCCAGGCCCAATCCGCCACCGCATACCAAACCCAACCCGTCTCCCGCGGCACCCTGACCGCCGTCGTGGGAGCCACCGGCACCGTGCGCTCCAACCAAAGCGCGTGGCTCACCTGGGACACCTCCGGCACCATCGCGCAGGTGGACGGATTCGTCGGCATGACCGTGACGAAAGGCGATGTCCTCGCCTCCCTCGAACAGACCTCCCTGGCCCAAAACGTCATCCTCGCCCAGGCCGATCTCGTCAGCGCCCAGCAGGCACTGGACAACCTGTACGACACCGCCCTCCAACAGGCGCAGGCCCAGCAAGCCGTCGAAGACGCCCAACAAGCCCTCGACGACCTGCTCAACCCCGAACTCCAACAGGCCAAAGCCTTGCAAGCCATCGCCGACGCCGAAAAAGCCGTAGACGACGCCGCCCGCAACCTGTCCTACCTGCAATCGCCCGCCAGCCAGGCCGACATTGACGCCCAAAAAGCCCAAGTCATCCTCGCCGAAGACGCCCTGCAACGCGCCCAAGACAACTACGCCCCTTACGAAAACAAACCCGAAGACAACCTCATCCGCGCCAACCTGCTCGCCAAACTCTCTGCCGCCCAGGAATCCTACGACGCCGCCGTCCGCACCCTCAACGGCCTCCTCGCCGATACCGCTGACCCCGTGGACCTCGCGGTCGCCGAGGCCGAACTCGCCACCGCCCAGGCGAATCTCCTCCAAACCCAACGCGATTACGAAGACATCAAAGACGGCCCCAGCCCCGCCGAAATCGCCCTCGCCGAAGCAAAACTCGCTGACGCACAGGAAAACTTTACCGACCTCCTCGACGGCCCCGATCCCGACGACATCGCCGCCGCCGAAGCGCGTGTCGCCGCCGCCCAGGCCACCCTCACCCAAACCGCCATCACCGCCCCGTTCGCGGGCGAAATCACCGCCGTCAAAGCTTTGCCCGGCGATCAAGTCTCCCCCAACACCCAAGCCTTTCGCCTCGATGACCTCTCCCGCCTCCTCGTGGACGTAGAAATCTCCGAAGTGGACATCAACCAGATCAAAGTCGGCCAATCCGTCGAATTGACCTTCGACGCCATCATCGGCGCAGAATACACCGGCACGGTCACGGACATCAGCCCGGTGGGGGAAGCCACTCAGGGCGTGGTCAACTTCCTGGTCACGGTCGAACTGCTGAACCCCGATGAACACGTTAAACCCGGCATGACCGCCGCCGTCAGCATCATCACCAGCACCCTCGAAGATGTCCTCGTCGTCCCCAGCCGCGCCGTCCGTACGGTCAACGATGAACTGGTCGTGTACATTCTCGAAAACGGCCTCCCCGTCCCCATCGCCATCACCCTCGGCGCGTCCTACGACTCCATGAGCGAAATCCTCACTGGCGACCTCATCGAAGGCGCTCCCCTCATCCTCAACCCGCCTAGCGAACCGATAGAATTTGAAGGGCCAGGAAGTGGGGGTGGGCCGTTTGGAGGCGGGTAAAAAGCCGTGACTCGTGATGCGTGATGCGTAAAATCACGCATCACGCAAAATCAGCCATCCTCCAAAAATAACACAGAGCTAATCTCATGCAAACCTCCTCCCCCCTCCCCTCCCCCGTCATCCGCGTCGAAAATGTCAAAAAAATCTACCAAATGGGCGAAATCGAAGTCCACGCCCTGCGCGGGGTTTCGCTCGAAATCCAACGGGGCGAAGTCGTCGCCATCATGGGGCCGTCCGGCTCCGGCAAATCCACCCTGATGAACACCCTCGGCGCGCTCGACCGCCCCACCAGCGGCGATTACTACCTCGACGGCAAAAAAGTCTCCGACCTGAAAGATGACGAACTCGCCTACGTCCGCAACCAAAAGATCGGCTTCGTCTTCCAAAAATTCAACCTGCTCTCGCGGACCTCTGCCCTCGCGAACGTGGAACTACCCCTCCGCTATTCCGGCAATTCCAAAGACCGCAAAGCCAGAGCCAAAGCCGCCCTCGAAGCGGTGGGCCTCGCCGACCGGATTCATCACCAACCCAACGAACTGTCCGGCGGCCAGCAACAGCGCGTCGCCATCGCCCGCGCCCTCGTCAACGAACCCGCCATGATCCTCGCCGACGAACCCACCGGCAACCTCGACACCAAGTCCGGCGAGGAAATTATGCAACTCCTCCTCAAACTCAACCGAGACCGGGGCACCACCCTCGTCATTGTCACCCACGACCCGGATGTAGCCGAACGCACCCAACGCACGATTCGGATACGGGATGGGGTGGTCGAGTAGTTTGTTGGTTTGATAGTTTGTTGGATAATTTGCACTAGAAAGCCAACGAACCAACTACCCAACAAAGGAACAAATGATGAACTTCTTCCAATCCTTCTTCGAGGCCCTCGAAAGCCTCACCGCCAACAAAATGCGCTCCGGGCTGACGATTTTGGGGATCGTGATCGGCGTCGGGGCGGTGATCGCCATGCTCGCCATCGGCAAGGGCGCGGAAGCGTCGGTCACCGATTCCATCGAAGGGATCGGCACCAACCTGCTCATCGTCCGCAAAGACAGCGAAGTCACCAACGCCAAACCGCTCACCCTCACCGACGCGGAGGCCATTGCCGATCCGTTTGCCGCCCCGTCCGTATTAGCAGTCGCCCCCGTGCTGAACAGCAACCACGAAGTCACCGCGGGCGAAAACAGCCTGCAAAACACCGTCACCGGCGTCACCCCGGCCTACGAAACCGTGCGAAACACCCCCGTCCAGGAAGGGCAATTCCTCACTGAAGAACATCTCAACGGGCGGGCGTCCGTCGCGGTCATCGGCGTCAACGTCGCAGAGGACCTTTTTGACCGCACCGAGGGCGTCATCGGCGAATCCATCCGCATTGATGGGCAACCCTTCCGCATCATCGGCGTACTCGAAGAGCAGGGGGGCGGGGGCATGACCCCAACCAGCGCGGATGATCTCGTCCTCGTGCCGCTTACCACCTCCCAACTCCGCCTCGCCCACCGCGCCACGCGGGACGAAGTGGACACCCTGTTCATCACCGCCATCGACTCCGAATCCGTCGAAACCGCACAGGATGAAGTGACCCAACTCCTCCGCACCCGCCACCGTACCAAAATCGGCGAGGAAGATTTCACCATCCTGCTCCAAACCGCCTTACTCGATACCATTTCTTCTGTTTTGGGCGTGATCACCATCCTGTTGGGCGGCATTGCGGGCATCTCCCTGCTCGTCGGCGGGATCGGGATCATGAACATCATGCTCGTCTCCGTCACCGAGCGGACCCGGGAGATCGGGTTACGGAAAGCGTTGGGGGCGCGAAAAACGGACATTCTCCTGCAATTCCTGACCGAGTCTGCGGTGCTGAGTTTGGTCGGCGGCGGGGTGGGGATGCTGTTGGGGTGGGGGTTATCCGCCCTGATCGGGCAGATTGCCGCGGCAACCGACACCGTTCTCAACCCCGTCATCAGCCTGGATGCGATTC
>JABWBV010000477.1 GCA_013359445.1 Anaerolineales bacterium
CCCCGTTCTTCGTTACCACCCTCGAGGATACCCCCAGATGCGCCTGACCTCAAGCCTCCCGCACGGCGTCCCAGTGGGGGAAGTTGTTTTATGCTAACATAAACGCAAAAACCCTGTTCGTTAATCTATTGTTTACAATCCGTGTGTATACCTCCTCATCCTGGGCAAGATTCGCCCGAAAAAAGCGAGAAAGAGGGCTAGTAGTCCGTCAAACCTGAAAATTCAGTTTGTAGTGACGACTTTAGTCGTGATTTTGAGCGGTTGAAACCGCTACTACGAACCTAAAAATGATTTTTGACAGCCTACTAGATATCCTTCTTTCTCGCTTTTTTCGGGGAGTTTCCTCTCTAAGTCTGAGCATTTCTCGTGTACCAGCAAAAGAGATCAGTAGCACCCTGCGCGGAGTTCGTATTCCGCGCTCTATAGACTTTGCGGAGTCGAAGGATACGGGTTTGGCTGAAAACATTTGCTTGAACACTTACAATTCACATGACCTGTAATTTTAAGTCCCCCTAGATGCGAAATTTTTTAGCAAAAAGACAACCTCAATAGCCCAATCACCCGTGGTCAAATTACCTTCACATTCAACTAAAATGAAAGAACCTATTTTTCAAGGAGTATCTAATGTCAAATTCAAAATTCCCTACCATCCGTTACTTTTCCCTTTTGCTATTTCTGTTGCCTTTTTTGCTTTTTAATCTACATGCCTCGGCCCGCGGAACAGGCACCCTCCCCCTCTACCTCCCCCTCATCCAAAAAGCCTTCATTCCCCCCACCCAAGACCACCTCCTCATCACCGAAATCATGGCAAGCCCCCTCACAGGGCAAGTCGAATGGGTCGAACTCTACAACCGCACCCTCGCCCCCATTGACCTCTCCGGCTACAAAATCGGCGACGAAGAAGAAATCGGCGGCCCCGAAGCCATGCGCCAGTTCCCCCCCGGCGCGATCATTCAACCCGAACAAGTGATCATTCTCGCGCTGGACGCCACCCTCTTTCAAGCCACCTACGGCTTCCTCCCCGATTACGAAATCGTCAACACCGGCTCCCCCGTCCCCGACCTCTTTGACTACTTCCCCTGGGCCAGTGGCCCCTTCAGCCTTGCAGGCACCGGAGATGAACTCCTCCTCCTCGACTTTTTCGATGATCCCGTAGACTCCGTCGCCTGGGGAGACTCGGACTGGGCCGCCTTCACCCCCCCCGCGGTAAACCCCGATCAGGGCTTCACCCTCGAACGCTACCCCGCCTATCAGGATACCCACACTGCCGCCGATTGGCGCGAAGCCTCCCCCGACCCTGGCAAGGTAAACCTGGCCCCACCGCTCCCCACCCCCACCCTCACCCCCACACCAGGCTACACCCCCACCCCCTTTGGCGGTGGCCTGCTCCTCAGCGAAGTCCTCTACGACCCCACCGGCGACGAACCCAACGCCGAATGGGTCGAAATCTACAACGCCACCAACCAGGCCCTCGACCTCTCCTATTTCAAAATCGGCGATGAAGAAGCCTCTGGCGAAAGCGAAGGCATGTACCGCTTCCCCGGTGGTACCCTCCCCCCTGGCGGCATAATCGTCATCGCCAACCGCGCCTCCGACTTCCAACTCGCCTACGGCCTCTCCCCCGACTACGAACTCACCGACACCGACCCCGACGTGCCCGACATGGTCAAATACACCGCATGGTCCGGCGGGAGCATGTCCCTCACCAACACCGGGGATGAACTCCTGCTCCTCGACCACTACGACACCATCGTAGACGCCGTTTCCTGGGGCAGTTCCACCTTCGCCTTCGACCCCTCCGTACCCCTCGTCTCGCAAGGCACCTCCCTCGAACGTCGCCCCCCCTTCGCCGACACCAACACCGCCGCCGACTGGCAACCCCAACCTGTCCCCAATCCCGGCACCATTGACCTCTCCACCCCCACGCCGACTCCCACCGCAACCTTCACCCCCACCCCCTTTGGCAGTGGCCTCTACCTCAGCGAAGTCCTCTTCAACCCCACCGGCACCGAACCCAACGCCGAATGGATCGAACTCTACAACGCTACGGGCACGACGCTTGACCTGACGAACTTCAAAGTAGGGGATGAAGAAACCCCAGGGGGCGGGGAAGGCATGTACCGGTTCCCCGTGGGCACCACCGCCGGACCGGGTGTCGTCCTCGTCATCGCCAACCGCGCCGCCGACTGCCCCTGCCAACCCGACTTTGAACTCACCGACACCGACTCGAACGTCCCCGACATGATCAAGTACACCACCTGGGCCAGCGGCAGTACCAACCTCGCCAACACCGGCGACGAAGTCCTGCTCGTGGACTACAACGATGTGGTAATAGATACCCTCTCCTGGGGCACATCCACCTACGCCTTCGATCCCGCCGCCCCCGCCGTAGACGACGGCCACTCCCTCGAACGCGTCCCCGCCGACGTGGACACCGACTCCGCCAACGACTGGCAAGACCAACCGCTTCCCGCCCCCGGCACGGTCAACCTCACGCCCCCGACGGCAACCCCCACTCCAACCTTCACCCCCACGCCCACCGACACCCCAACCCCCACCCTGACTCCGACCCCGTTCACCGGTCTGCTCCTGATCAGCGAAGTGCTGTACGACCCTACTGGGACCGAACCGGACGCAGAATGGATCGAAATTTACAATGCCAGCGGGCAAACGATTGACCTGTCTACGTTCAAAATTGGGGATGAAGAAACCCAGGGAAGCACAGAAGGGATGTATCGATTCCCTGCTGGTGCAACGATGATAGACGGTGAAGTCGTGATCATCTCCAATCAAGCCACAGCCTTTTTTGCCACTTACGGCTTCAACCCGGATTACGAACTCACCCCCACCGATCCGACCGTGCCCGACATGGTGGAATACACCCCATGGGCAACCGGAACCATTCAATTGGTCAACACCGGGGATGAAATTCTGCTGTTAGATGGGGGCAATTATCTGGTGGATGCCGTTTCCTGGGGCACTTCCACCTGGGCCTTCACCCCCCCTGTCCCCGGCGTCTCCGCAGGCCATTCCATCGAACGCGTCCCGGCGGATGTAGATACGGACACAAATGTAGACTGGGTAGATCAAGCGGTGCCTGATCCGGGGAATGTGGATTTGGGAGGGTAGGATGGAGTCAAAAGCAAACACAAAACTCATCGCGTTCGTTTTGATTTTCGTTTTTATCCTGGCGGGATGTAAGAGCAAAAAATATACGGACTTGCCGGATTTTTTAGCTGTTTACCCATACAACAGGACTGCCTTAACAACTCAAGAAATTGAGGAATTGGACGGTATTTTGGTGGAAGTGAATAATTGGGATTTCAACCTGAAGGAAAATGATGGAGATTATTTACTGAGGCAGTCGACCTTGCTGATAAACGGAAAAACAATCCCAAACGAAACGGCGCATTGGATTCAGTTCGGAACGGTCAACTTTAGTTTAATTTGGGAAATGCCTTTGCAAGAAGGTAAGTACGCTGTTACTTACCAACTTATAGACGATACAGGTTTTACACATGAATATTCATGGGATTTTGAAATCGTCTCAACATCGGCTACTGCTTCCCCTCCCATCATCATTTCGCCCGCACTTTCCACGTTAACTTTACCTGTTCCGGCTTCTCCAACACTGACTTTTTCTGCAACTCCCATTCCACTCACACCTATGGTGGAGAATACATCAACTCCTACCCCCAATCCTATAGTAAAGAAATGCCTTATTGTCGCCAATCAGGTTCCAGAGAATATGGATTCCGCTGGCGTGGCCGTATTATCAAATACCAATGAGGATTTGACTTATCTTTTCAATTTTTCTACTGGCTTAGAAACAGCCCTCATACAAGGTTACAAGCATGATTTAGTGTATTCTGTTTCGCCAGACAGAAAGTGGTTAGCCTACCGCATCTGGAATAAACAAAAACGTGACCTTGAAGACCCTTTATTCTTAACCAATGCAAACGGAGAAGTACAACAACATATTCTTCTATATCAGGAGTGGTGGAGTCTCGATTGGACCAATAACGAAACACTACTCATTGGGCCAAATGCTTGGGACGAACAAGAATTATTACCCATGACCTTGCTGAATCCTTTTTCAGGCGAATGGCAAAATATCTCACCAGAGCTTCCTCCGCTTTTCTTTTTCCCAGGGGAAGTTTTACATACTTGGGGTAACTACGTTTACTATTCCGCCGTTATAGACCCGTCAATGACGCGAATAATTTTTCCAAAATGGGAAAGTCCTTATGAAGTTTTTCCAATTACTCTATGGGATTTGGATACAAACATTGAACTTGGCCGGATTAATACTACTGACCTGTTCGGAAAGTGGCCCCAATGGTCTCCCGATGGACAGTGGGCGTCTTTTATTACAGATCTTCGGCACGATGATCGGGAACACTTTCAACAAGAACTCTTTGCCCTCAACAAAGTAGGAGAGCCTAAACGTTTAACCTACTTATCGGACCAATTCGAGTCTGTAGCAATTACGACCCAAAGTTGGTCGCCAGATGGGACAAAAATTGCCTTTTGGGTGAGTCTGGATGAAGACAACCCCATCACAGATTCCAATAAGCAACTGTTTGTGATTGATTTGCCCACTGGTATCGTGACCAATTATTGCAATTTTGGAGATCACTCCCAAAGTGGGATCATTTGGTCGCCGAATAGTAAGCAATTGTTCGTTACCGCTTCAAATCTATCAGCCCAACAATCCCCCTCAATCATCTTACTGGACATTGCGAATGAATGGGCTTCGGTCTTTTTGAATGACGCTCTGCCTGTCGGGTGGATGGTTGCGCCATAACTTTCTAGAGAATTTCATGAAAACCCCCTTTTTCGCTTTCTTCTTTCTGCTCACCACTTTTCTTCTTTTCGGGTGCAGTAACACCCCCGTTGCATCCACCCAAGACACCCTGGAACCGCAAAACGAGTTTGTCGCCTCGCAATTTCCGAATATTAGAATGAACATTGATTTGAGATTGGCTGTTTTGGAAGACAACAACCCTTTGAAAATTAATTTCCCTGCCTTTCTGATGCTGGAAAACCTCTCAAAAAAATTGCTCCTATTTGATCCGGAAACCGATATTTATGTGTTTCTATTCAATGGCTCGGAATATGTACCGATTGATGACAATATGGCTTACGGAGAACCCAGTGAAGAAAATTTATCAGCTACGGGAAAAAGTGGATCTATCACCGGTTTTTCCGTGGATCCCGCAATCACAGAAACCGATCAACCCGCACAGCTTTTAGTCGTTGTCGTCAGCACCGTAAAAAGTTTCGGAATGAAAACCGACGAAAAGGTTGGAGCCTATCTTGAATTGATACTTCCGCCGTAAAAGTCCAGGTAACTATTTTCTTTCTCGCCCCTCCCACTCCCTCACCACCTGCTTCGGTGCGACCGTCTTCCACGCCTCGAGCAACAACTCGTGCAAGTGCGCCGTGTCCACCGTGCGGAGGCGGACGATCACGCCGGGGTAGGACTCGTAGTGCGGGGTCACAAATAAGCTTTGAGGATCGTAGTAAATTAAGAGCAAAACCCAAACAAAAAGCCTTCCAAGCATTTGGAAGGCTTTTTGTTTGGGTTAGAAATTGCACAACTTCCCTTACAGGAAAATAACTTCGTGTCGAATTTTTTCAACCACAGCAGGCATATCCGCAAAAAACGCCTGATAAGCTTGATGCACCTCATCCTCTGTATCTCTAAAAAGTCGGTCTAACGCAGCATTTTCTACCGTACATTGACAATTAGTAGGTCTGGTTGCAGCCGAAAATAGACCTGGAAAGGTAAACCTTGCTTCAAGGTATAGGTGAGCCAGTCGAG
>JABWBV010000478.1 GCA_013359445.1 Anaerolineales bacterium
TTTCTCGATGAATTCAGGAACGCATTTGCAAACACTGCCCGTTTTTCCGCATTCATCTCTTGCAAACAAAACCTTTAGGGTCTGGCCTGAGTAGTTACAATAAAAAGACGTTACGAGAAATAATCAGTTAAGTGACGTTTCAAAGACAGTTAAAACAACGCGATGCTGAAACTCAGTGTCGCGTTGTTTTTGTTAATCTACACAAAAAGGCTCGTTTCCCAATTCCCCACAATATGATACGATTCCCGCCATGTCCGTCCCCGCCTCCTCCCTCCTCACCCTCCTCCAACTCACGCTCCCCGGACGCTTCTCCTTCCTGGCCGTAGACGAAGCCCGTGCCGCGAATCTGCTGATCGAATGGATCGCCCTCGACATTAACGCCGCCCGCGCGGGGGAAGCCTGGCTCGTCTCGGGCGCAGACCTGACGCCGGAGGGAGTACGGTCTGCCGCCGCGCGGGACATCGCCGCCGTCATCACCATCGGCCTCCCACCCGCCCCCGACACCTTTCAGGAAGCACTCATCCCCGTCGCGTGCCTCTCTGGCGATGAAAATATCCAAATCGTTTATCGCGACCTGCTCACCACCCTCGTCAACCGGGGCGCGTACCTCGTCGAAAAAGGCAAAGAAATCCAGGCCCAACTCACCCAACTCTCTGCCGAAGGCGCGGGCCTGGGCGGGTTAATGGCCGCGATGGGGGAAATCTGCACCCAGGGCGTGATCGTCCAGGACAAGCGGCTGGAAGTGCTGGCCTCCCACTCCCCCATGCGCCTGGCCTCCGTCTGGGAAAACGTCCTCCGCCACGTAACCGTCCCCGAAAGCCTCCCCGAAGAATTGCGGGATCGAAAAGTGGCCGGAAAACAAAACGAACTCAAACACCAACCTCTGCCCAACGGCCTCGCGCGCATTGTAATTTCCATCAACGTGGGCGGGGTGGCCCGCGGCTACCTCTCCATTGTAGACAAAACAGGTGAAATGACCGCCCTCAGCCGCGTCGTTGCCGAACAAGGCGCGGTCGCCTGCGCCGTCGAAATGTCCCGCTCCAAAGCCGTGCGCGAAGTAGAAAAACGCCTGCGCGGCGATCTGCTCACCGCCCTCATCCGCGGCGACCTGTCCCCGCGCGATGCCCGCCTTTGGACCGACCGGTACGGCCTCGACCTCGAAAAAGCCCACACCTGCCTACGCTTTTTTTGGGACTCCGTGGAACCCCCCTCCGTGCGCCGCCTGGAAACGCTCGTCAACGGAGAAATCGCCAAACAGGGCGTCACCGCCATTGTCAACGTGCTGGAAAACCAGGTCATCTGTTTTTGCGAAGTCGCCCCCGAAAAAGTGCGCCCCGAAGAAGCCCTCAATTTGGGACGCAGTGTGGTGGATCGGGGCATGTTGACCTATCAGGATTCGCGCCCCCGGTGCGGGATCGGCACCCCCGCCCAAACCCTGGACGACTGGCTCAATTCCTTCCGCCAGGCCGGGCAAGCCTTGGAGATGGCCCAACGCCTCGCCGAACCCCGCCCGCTCTTTTACCCTGACCTGCTCGTATACCGTCTGCTCCTACAAATCGAAACCTCCCCGGAACTTAAAGCCTTCCAGCAGGAGATTCTTGGCCCCTTGCTCGATCACGAAAACGGCAAAGAACTGATCCGTACCCTGGAAGTGTACTTTGAACGCAACGGCAACCTGAAAAAGACCGCTCACCAGCTTTACATTCACCGGAATACCCTCATCTACCGGCTCGAACGGATTCAAGAAATTACCAGCCTCGACCTCGACAACCCCGAAACCCGCCTGGCCTTGCAGTTGACCCTGCACATTCATAAGATGTTGGGGAATTCTGGTCGCTGACTTTGGGGAAGGGAATTTGTAGGAACTTGTTGGAACTCATGGGAATTGGAATTCCCGAATTGCTACAAATTCCCATAAGTTCCCCCAAATTCCCACGCCTTTCCCCCACCCTTCCCCCCATGCAAAAAAACTGGCCCTTCTCTTTTGCCTTTTACTTTCTCTTCTTCGCGTCCGCCTCCGCGCTGATTCCCTACCTTGCCCTGTACTACCAACACATCGGCCTCTCCGGGGCACAAACCGGCGTTCTGACCGCGGTCGGGCCGCTGATCTCGATGGTGGGCGCGCCCCTGCTGACCGGGTTCGCCGACTCCCGTCACCGCCACAAATTCGTCTTGAGCCTGAGCCTGATGGGGGTCATCATCACGATCCTGGCTATTCCCATGACCGAACAATTTGCCCTTTTGTTTTTGGTCGTCGCCATTTACTCGTTTTTAGGTGCCCCGCTCATCTCCCTGTCCGATAGTGCAACAATGTCCATGTTGGGCGACCGCCGCGCGCTGTACGGGCGCATCCGCACGGGGGGGACGTTCGGCTGGGGGCTGATCGCCCCGCTCGCAGGGATGGTGATCGAAGACAATGGCCTGCGCTGGGCGTTTTGGCTGTACGCGGCGGGCATGTTCGCCGCCCTGTTGGTCAGTCAGGGGTTGACCTTTGGCCCGGCTGTGGAGCAGACACAATCCTTCCGCAAGGGGATCAAAAACTTGTTGTCGAACCGCCGCTGGCTGTTATTTCTCGGCATGATCTTTGTCAGCGGGATGGCGATGGCGATGGTCACGACGTATTTGTTTCCGTTTATGGAAGAAGTCGGGGCCACGCGCGGGCAGATGGGGTTTTCCCAATCCATTGCAACCGCCGCAGAACTGCCCTTTTTGTTTTTCGTCAACCGCCTGCTGGACCGCTTCCGCGCCCGGGGGGTGATGTTGTTTTCGGTGTTCATTGTGGGTGTCCGCCTGTTGTTGTACACCATCTTCCCAACACCGACCGGAATTTTATTCATCCAACTCCTGCATGGGGTGACGTTTGCCACCATTTGGGTTGCGGGAGTTTCCTACACCTACGAGATTGCCCCTGCCGGGTTGGCGGCGACCGCGCAAGGTGTTTTCAGCAGTATGCTGTTGGGCTTTGGAAGCGCGGCGGGGAACTTCTTCGGGGCGCTTTTGTTTGAGGCCCTCGGCGGTCAGCAGATGTATCTGTGGATGGGTGTAGTAGTGTTGATCAGCCTGGGTGTGTATCTCCTGCTGGAAAGGCGCATGGATAAACCAATGTCCTCGCCCGCCGCCCCCAATGCAACCGTCCCCTCGTAGTGACGACTTTAGTCGTTGTGGCTGACCGCGTTTGATCGGCGGAAGTCATGACGACCTTCAAAAAAAAACATGATGAAACCTTTTGATCTTCTCGTTGCAGGTGAAATTAACCCCGACCTGATTCTCTCCGGCGATGTGGTGCCGGTTTTCGGGCAGGTGGAAAAACTGGTGGACACCGCCGCGCTGACCGTCGGCTCATCCTCCGTCATTTTTGCGTGCGGGGCGGCGCGGTTGGGCTTGCGGGTCGCGTTCGTCGGCGTATGCGGGGACGATGTGTTCGGGCGGTTTATGCTCGAAGAGATGGACAAACGCGGGGTGGATATTTCTCACGTGATCCGCATCCCCGGCGGGCAAACCGGCCTGACCGTGATCCTGAATACTGGCGCGGATCGGGCCATGCTGACCCACGCGGGGTTGATTGCCTCGCTCCGCGCCGATCAACTTCCCGATGAACTGCTTTCCCAGGCCCGCCATCTGCACGTTGCCAGTTATTTTCTGCAAACCGCCCTCCAACCCGGCCTCCCCGATCTCTTTCGCCGCGCGCGTGCCCTCGGCCTGACCACCTCCCTCGACACGAACTGGGATCCCGCCGAACAGTGGACAGGCGTCCGGGAATTGCTCCCCCTCACGAGCGTGTTCCTTCCCAACCACACGGAAGCCCGCGCCCTGACCGGGGAAACGGACCCCCGCGCGGCCGCGTCTGCCCTTGCGTCGGCGGGGGGGACTGTTGCGGTCAAGTTAGGGGCGGACGGGGCGTTGGGGGTACAGGGGGATCAGGTCATGCAAGTCTCCTCCATCCCCGTGCGGGTGGTGGACACGGTCGGGGCGGGCGATACGTTTGATGCGGGGTTTGTATATGGGTTTTTACAAGGGTGGGAGTTGGAAACCTGCCTGCGGTTGGGGGCGGTGTGCGGGGCGCTCTCCACCGAAAAACTGGGTGGCACGGATGGTCAGCCGGGGTTGGAGATTGCGATGAGGAATGTCGCATAAAAAGTAGGGCATGTCAGCGCATGGATCGCCTACTCTCTAACCCCATCGTCCGCCGGGTAGTCAAAAACTCGGCGTATCTGTTCAGTGCTTCTGGCATTTCGGTCGCGCTGAGTTTTTTTCAGAATCTGCTCGTTACGAATTTGTTGGGGGTGGCGATGTTTGGGGTGTTGGGAGGGGTGGTTAAGTTTACGAGTGTGATCAACAAACTGGCGTCGTTTCGGATGCACGAGTTGGTGATCAAGTATGTCGGGCACTATACCGAAACAGGGGATACGCGGCGGGCGGCGGCGGTGTTTAAGCTGGCCTGCCTGCTGGAGACCGGGAGTTCCCTGGTTTCATACAGCCTGATTTTCGGCTTTTCCACGTTGGCGGCGCGAATTTTTGCGAAAGATACGAGTTTTGCGGGGTTGTTTGCCCTGTATGGGCTGATTGTGTTGGGGAATCTGATTTTTGAAAGCTCCACGGGTCTGCTCCAGATCTTTGACCGCTTCAGGGTGATTGCCGCGTTGCAAATCTCCCAAAGTGTGCTGACGCTGGTGCTGATCGCCCTGGCTTTTTTTGCGCCCAATCCCTTGTTGGCGGTGGTGCTGGCGTATATGGTAGGCAAACTGCTGGACGGGCTGGGCGTAGCGATTCTGGCGTTTGTCGAAGCCGGGCGCAAATGGGGCCGCGACTGGTGGCGTGCCCCGCTCAGTCTGATCAAAGCCGAACGCCGTGAGCTGTTCCGCTTTGCCTTCAACACCAATCTCAGCGCGACGATCAATTTGGTGAACAAAGATGCGGAAGAATTGTGGGTCCTCGGTCTGCTTGACCCTATCCAAGGGGGGTACTACAAACAAGCGATTGCCCTCGCCAACCTGGTGCTGATCCCGATCACCCCGCTCCCGCAAGCCACGTACCCCGAACTGGCCCGCGAAGTCGCCCGCAAAGCGTGGGAAAATGTGCGCTATGTGCTCAAACAGGGGTCACGCCTTGCGGCACTATACACGGGCGCGGCCTCGCTCATCCTGCTCGCTTTTGGACGTTTCTTTATTGCCACCTTTTACGGGGCAGAATTTCTTCCCGCGTACCCCGCTCTCGTCGTCCTCCTCGCGGGGTTGTTGGTCGCCAACTCCTTTTACTGGAACCGTACCGCCCTCCTCTCCCTCAATCAGCCCGAATACCCGACCAAAGTCAATCTGTTTGCCGCGGTGTTGAAAATCGCGCTCACGCCGTTGCTTGTGCCGATGTTTGGGTATGTGGCGAGCGCGGCGCTGTTGTCGGGGTATTACTTTCTTTCGATTGGGCTGAATGTGCGGAAGACGTATCAGGTTTTAGGGGAACTCGAAGGGAGGACACCGCATGAGGTTGGATGACATGGTTTTGGCTCAAAAACGGGGGGAGGGGCGGGGCCTGCCCTCGGTGTGTTCGGCGCATCCGTGGGTGTTGCGGGCGGCGATGAGGCGGGCGGGGCCGCCATGCTCTTCGGAGATGGGTTCGCCGTCGTGGGTGAGCGTGCCGTCGCGGGACGCGCCGGCGTGGGCGACGAGTTCGCAGGCCATGCGCACGGCGGACTCGGTCACGGCCTGTGCTGCGCGCATGGCCTCGACCTCGCGCTCGTCCTTTCGGCGACGGTCCGCGACGCCGAGGTCCGGGTCGAGTTCGACGGCGGCGGCGCCGCATAAGCC
>JABWBV010000479.1 GCA_013359445.1 Anaerolineales bacterium
GGCGCGGGAGGAAGCGGCGCGTTTGTGGGCGTTTGTCCGTGTTCACCCGGCATTGTCGCAGGAAGGGCGGGCGCGGGGAGAACTTGCCGCAAGCACCTTGCCGGAAGTGGCGGGGGCAGGCACAGTTTTGGAAGAGGTAGTGGACGGGGTGTTTAGCCGCTTGGGAATGGGGTAAAACTTTCCCGTGTGACCTGCTTTGTGATCTAGTTCACAGGTTTTTCAGATACAGATTACTGCTTGAACACGCGCTCAGCCTTATACTTTCAACAAGTCAAAAGACGAACAAACAAATCCAAATTCATTTTTTAGGAGAATCCCATGACCACAGAAACTACTTCCCGCCCGATGAACCGCTTCGCCGAAAAACTGTCCGCTTTTCGTGCCGGCCTGAACAAAGACGAACAAGGCCTCCTTGACTCAATCGTCTCTGGTGATGTTGAAGCCCATGCCGCCGCGTGGGGCGGCTGGTACGGCAAGGTGGCCGCCGATAAGAGTGATGAGGATGTTGAAGCCCATGCCAAAGTCGCGGGCAAAGCCTTTGCATTAAAATTCAATGCGGGTCGGGCCGCTTACGAAATGAGTGAAGGCAAAGAAGGTGAAGTGGAAGCCCACCTGGCTCGGTTCCCCAAAGTGGTCGATGCCGCCAGACTTCCCTAATCTAAAAATTGAATAATTCAAAAGGCTCGCCAGGATAGGCGAGCCTTTTGGGTTTAAAGTGGCAAATGATCTTCGTCCCGTTTCATTTTTAGGCACGCCGCTCGGTGTCCCATGCCCAGGTAATTGCCTCCACGGTGGGCCGTGGGCGTTCGAGTTATGAAAGGCTTTGCTTGGTCTTCTATCCGGGTGCGCGATTTCCCGCCAGGAATATTACAACCGGTTCAAAACCCGCCGGATCGTAGCATCTAAAAGGTCGTTCTCCACTGGCCCTTGCAACCGGGCCAATACACCTGCTTTGACTTTTTGAAACACATCAGACGCCAGGGGAGTGGGATGGGGATAGGCCGCGTAGATATTGACCGACGGGCTATACGTGGCTTGCGGGGAGGCCTGCCCGGTACGGTTGATTTTTAGGCCGTGTTTGTGGGCACGTTCCAGCGCGAGATCAGTCAAGATGACGTTTTCGGTCACGTCCACGCAGGGGACCCCGCGGGCTTTCATTTCATCGATGTCTTGTTCGGTGTAAATGGTTTTGGGCATGGTTATTTCTCGTTCCAGTTAACCGGAAAAACGACGTACACAAACCGCGTCCGGCTCGGTGTGCCAAAGGTGATGGACGACCCTTTCGGGATGTAGATGACATCGCCGGGGCCACCGCGGACTTGTTCGTTCCCGCGGGTGATGACCAACTCCCCTTCCAGCACGATGTCAATTTCGTCGTAGTTCAACGTCCACGCCATTTGCCCGACCCCGCCAGGGGGGGCGTCCAACGCCATGAATCCCGCCCCCATCGGGCCGCGGTCCTCGGTCGTGATGACATCCTTCAGCCGCGTGTTCGTGCCGGGGATTTCCACCCCTTCGAGGAACCGCTCCATCTGTACGCTGGCCCCCCGCACGACCTTCAACGGAGGCAAAGCCGGCACGGGCGTGACGCGCAACGCCGCAGGGGATTCGGTCTCGCGCACCAACCGCACCCCCAACGAGAAGGCAACGTCCGAGGCCTCATCCGTGAGAACATCGTCCGGCCCTAAAACCAGGGTAGCGGATTTATCCCGCGCGAGGCGGCGAATGTCGTCGGCAGTGAAAAATTGACGGGGCATTGGGGAAAGGTAAAGAGGGTAGATAGGGTAGATAGAGTAAATAGGGGAAATAAGGTAGATAGGTAAATAAGTATCTACCCTATCTACCTTATTTACCTTTATCTACCTTATTTCCCCTCCCTCCCGCCAAACGACCCCCGCGTCTTCTGTGGGAGGATCATCTCAACATCCTCGTGCGGGCGGGGGATGACGTGAACGGACGCGAGGTCGCCCACGCGTTTGGCGGCGGCGGCTCCGGCATCGGTCGCGGCCTTCACCGCGCCAACATCGCCGCGCACCATCACGGTGACGTACCCGCCCCCGACATATTCACTGCCGATCAACACAACATTCGCGGCTTTGACCATGGCGTCGGCGGCTTCAATCGCACCAACCAGGCCGCGGGTCTCGACCATTCCGAGGGCTATCATAGAGGCATCTACGGGCATTTTCTTTCTCCTATCAGGTATTTAGAACAATTTAGGCAAATATTGACGCAAAGCCGCAAAGGGGCAAAGGACCGCAAAGTTTTTTTATTGTCTTTGCGGCTTCGCGCCTTTGCGTCAAAAGGTGGATTAATAATTCATCGGGTTCGCCGCGACTTCCAGCACTTTTTTCTGGAATTCGAGGGCGGCGGCGCGGCAGGCGGGTTGGTCGCCGGTGAGCATGACGCCCATGTAGTTCGTTTCGGAGGGCGGCATGGTGAGGGCGACGATGCGGACAATGGCGACTTTCAGTGCGGCGTCGAGGGCGACCAGTCCTTCGTTCGGGGGGGCGACCAGGTAGGCAATCGGCGAACCGGTCGGGATGTCGCAAACTTTCGAGAGGTACGTCCCCGTCCGGGAGATGACGTGGGGAAAGAAGGCGATGGAGTCATCTTCGTTGGCGGAGTACCAGATCGCTTTCGTTTGGATGTAATCCACCGCGGCGTTTAACCCCGCGCGGACTTCGGCAGGGTTGGGTCCAGCAATGATTGCCATGATTTCGCCAGATAGTTTGCCGGAGGTGTGTTTCGCACCTGCGTAAAACGATTTGGCATACACCACTTCCACGTCGGCCATTTTGGTGGCTTCGTCCACGGCGACGTAGGTGGCGTCGTCATTGTCCACACTGAGCAGGCCGATGGAGCGCTGGTCCGGGCGCAGGTTGAGTTGTTCGGCGAGGCCGCGGTCCACCTGGGGGATCAGTTGGACGGCGAGGGGGGTTCCGTAGAGAGGGTCGAGGAGGGGCATGGGGACTCCGGGGGCAGTAATCAGTAAGTAGTAATCAGTATTCAGTAAACAGTGATCAGTAATTGGGTTTGGCGATGGTCAGCATCCTGAGCGGAGCGGAAAGTTATTTTACCGCTGAAACTCCTCAACTCCAGCGTAGTCGAAGGATGCGGGGTTGTAAGATCACTTTGCCAGTTTCAGCTTCACCCCGGATGCTTCGTGTTTTCGCATCTTTTGGGCGATTTGGACGACGAAGGCACCGGCTTCGAGGGGGTTGGTGCCGCCGTTTTCAAAAATGTTGCAGACGACATCGCGGTCGGCGTCGGTATCCCCATATTTGGGTTTGTAGCCCATGTACGCGCTCATCGATTCCGCACGACCCAGACCGGGACGTTCCCCGATCAGCAGGATGACGACATCCGGTTTGATCAGGTCGCCGATGTCGTTCATCACGCCGACGCGGGCGTATTTGACGAAAAACGGCGTGCCCAGCGTGAGGCCTGCACTCTTCACCCCCTGTTGGATGACGGGGAACATCTGGCGCAGGTTCGCTTCGACAGCGGCGGCGGAGAGGCCATCGCCCACGACGAGTTGGACGTTGACGTTTTTCTGGCATTTGTCGTTGATGAGGCGTTTGGCTTCGTCGTTAAGCAGGCGTCCCAGGTCGGGGCGGAGGAGGTATTCCTGTTTGCCGCCCGTGATTTTGGTCTGGACGGTGAAGAGGTTGAATTCGTCGAGGAGTTTTTGGTCAACGTCCCGGTAGAGGGCGTCCTGAGTGACGGCGTGATCGCCCTGAAAGAGGAGGAGGGATGAGGTCCGGTAACGCGGTCCCGCGCGTCCGACGCCGATCCGGGCGGTGGTGGAGGCCATGAGGGCGCGGAGGCCCTGGGCGTCTTTGGGGTTTTTGACGTGGGGGGTGAGGCGCGCCGCGGGGGTGGTGGGGTCGGGGAGGTCGATGTGGAGGCCGGAGACGGGAGACGGGGGACGGGAGACGGAGGGGGGAGGAGGTGGGGCAACGGCACCCTGTGTGGTCGGGGGTTTTATCGCGCCGGTGGCGTGAAGTTCGCGGATGACTTCTTCAATGAGGGCGTTTAGTTGGGTGTCGTTCATAGGATGTCCAGAAGAATGGTACACAGATGGCACAGTTTTGACTAAAAAAGGGTTTGCCTTTTTTAACGCAAAGACGCTAAGGCACAAAGGCGCAAAGGGGTTAAAGGTTTTCTTTGCGTCTTAGAATCTTTGCGGCTTTGCGTTAAAATTTCGCGTTTTGCATTAAAGTGGGTCATCGTTTGAGAAAAATCGTCGGGTCGCCGGCTTTGTCGGTGAGGACGCCGTTTTTGATCAGGCCGAGGGATTCCATCCAGCGTTCAAATTCGGGGGCGGGGCGCAGGTTGAAGAGTTGGCGCAGGGTGGGGGCGTCGTGGTAGGAGGTGCATTGGTAGGAGAGCATGGAGTCGTCGCCCATTGGGACGCCCATGAAGTAGTTGCACCCGGCGGCAGTGAGCATGACGGCGAGGTTTTCGATGGCGTTTTGGTCGGCGCGGGCGTGGTTGGTGTAGCAGGCGTCTACGCCCATCGGAATGCCGGTGAGTTTGCCCATGAAGTGATCTTCGAGGCCCGCGCGCTGAATCTGGCGGGCGTCGTACAAATATTCGGGGCCGATGAACCCGACGACGGTGTTGACTTGGAAGGGGTGATACCGTTTGGCGAGGCCATAGCACCGGGCCTCGAGGACGAGCTGATCCCAGCCGTTGTGCGCCTCTGCGGAGAGTTCCGCCCCCTGGCCGGTTTCAAAATACATGAAGTTGGGGCCTTTGGGGAAACAGTGTTTTTTGGCGAGTTCGTAGGCCTCGTCCAACATGCCCACGGAGATGCCGAAGGAGTCGTTGCCCTTTTGCGACCCGGCGAGCGATTGGAATACGAGGCCGACGGGGGAGCCGGATTCCATGCACTTCATTTGCGTGGTGACGTGGGAGAGGACGCAGTTTTGGGTGGGGATGTCCCAGGTTTTGATGACTTCGTAGGTCATGTCGAGCAAGCGGGAGACCGAGCCATAGGAGTCGTCCACAGGGTTGATGCCGATAACGGAGTCGCCGGAGCCGTAGGACAAGCCCTCGTAAATTTCGGCGCGGATGCCTTCGGGGGAGTCGGTGGGGTGGTTGGGCTGGTTGCGGGAGGAGAGCGTGCCGGGGGAGCCGATCGTGTTGGCGCAATGGGCAGTGACGGGGATTCGTTTGGCGGCGTACATCAGATCGAGGTTGGACATCAGTTTGGTGACGCCTGCGATCATCTCCGCGGTGAGGCCGTTGGAAATGCGGCGGATCATGTCGGGGGTGGTGGTGTCGGCGAGGAGCCATTCCCGGAAATCCCCCACTTTCCAGCCTTTGATTTCGTTGTACACGGTTTGGTCTACGCTGTCGTGGATGAGGCGGGTGACTTCGTCGTCTTCGTAGGGCACCGCGGGGGTGTCGTGGAGGACGGAGAGGGGGACCTCCGCGAGGACGAGACGGGCGGCGACACGTTCGGCGGCGCTGTCCGCGCACACGCCTGCGAGGCGGTCGCCGGATTTTTCCTCGTTGGCTTTGCCCATGAGGAGGCGGATGTCAGGGAATTCGTAGGTTTTGCCGTGAAGTTTGGTGCGGAGGAGCATGATAATACCTTATGGCGAAAGCACGGTTAGTTTGAAATCTGTTATATCAAGCGTAAGCGTTCTATCTTGGGACATGACCGCAACAATTTTGAGTTTTCCAGTAGAAAATGAATAGTCTGTGAATTCACTCACCAATTTATCGTTGATAAACAAGCGGATTTTGCTCCCCATTGCAGTGATACGAAGTTTATTTTCACTATTCT
>JABWBV010000480.1 GCA_013359445.1 Anaerolineales bacterium
CGGGGATCACCTGCGACAGCGAGTTGCGGTAGTGCGCGAGCGCGGCGGGCTCGCCGATCGTGCGCGCCAGCCGCGTCTTGACCTCCCCGGCGCGCGGCACGCGGGCGAACACGATCACTCGTCCGGTCATCGGCGACCTCGGTATCGGGGTCATCCCTCGATCACTCCGCCACGCATGAGTCTCCCTGGTCCGGCCGCGGCCTGCGGCCGGCATTATGACGTAGCCCCGGTCAACCCGGTCCGTGCCCGTGCCAGACCTGCAGCGCCTTCGCCGGCGCCATCGGCGGCATGAACAGATACCCCTGCGCCTCGTGGCATCCCCAGCTCTGTAGTAACCGGTACTGCTCGGCGGTCTCGACGCCCACCGCGATCACCTTCAGTTCCATCGCCAGGGCGAGTGCCACCGAAGCGCGCACGATCCGGCCGGCCTCGGCGTCGGCCGGGGCGGCCAGCACCAGCGAGCGGTCGATCTTCAACGCCCGCACCGGACCCTGGCCGAGTCGATGCAGGCTCGACGCGGCAGTGCCGAACTGATCGACCTGCACGCCAAAGCCCATCGCGGCGAGCTCGCGCAGCGTCTGCGTAGCGCCGTCGCCGTACAGCGTCAGCGCCGCCTCCGCCAGTTCGAGTTCGAGGTGCGCAGGCAGTGCCGGATCCGAGGCGATCAGGTCGCCGAGCACCCGCAGGAAACCCGGGTCACAGAACTGGCTGGGCGAGATGTTGACCGCGATCGGCACGCTCACGCCCGACTGGCGCCAGGCGAGGCTTTGCCGTGCGGCGGTGCGCAGGATCCATTCGCCGAGCCTGGGTCCGAAGGCCGACTTCTCCGCCTGCTCCACGAGCGCTGCGGTACCTTCCGATCCTGCGTCGCGAATCCGCCGCAGCAGTGCCTCGAAGCCCGTCACCTCGCCGTCGGCCAGCCGCACCCTGGGCTGGTAATGCAGCGTGAACTCATCGCCTTCGAGCGCGCGCCGATAGGCGTCGAAGGTCGCGTGAATCGCGGTGACGCGATGCGCAGCCTCGGCAGGGGGCGCGGCCGCGGTTGCCTCTGCGGTCTGGCAGGGAAATGCCAAACGGGGATTCGCCCTCAGTCGTCCGCCGGGGCACCACGCCACGCCCGCCCACGCGATGGGCTTTTGCCTCCTCAACAACGTCGCGCTGGCCGCCCAATATTTAATTCACGAATTCGGCGCAAAACGGATCGCCATCCTTGATATTGACCTCCATCATGGCAACGGCACCCAAGACATTTTTTACGAACGCGACGACGTCCTCTTCATCTCCACCCACCAATACCCCCTCTATCCCTTTACCGGTTTTCTCGAAGAAATGGGGGCGGGCAAAGGCCAGGGCCTCAACGCCAATCTTCCCCTCCCGCCGATGAGCGGTAACCACGCCTTTTCTGCCGCCACTGACGAACTGATCCTGCCCCTGCTCGACCGCTTTGCCCCCGAAATGCTCCTGATCAGCGCGGGGATGGACGCCCACTGGGCAGACCCGCTCGGACACCTGATCCTGTCCGCCGCCGGGTACGGGGAGGTGATCGGGCGCTTCACCGCCTGGGCCGATGCCCACTGTGCGGGCCGGATCGCCCTTTTCTTGGAAGGGGGGTATGATCTTGAAGGAGGAAGTTCGTGCGCCACCGCCGCTGTCGCCGCGCTCCTCGGGCAACCCTTCACCGACCCCGTTGGCCCCGCACCTTACAGAGAAAAAGGCGATTGGCGCGTGGTTTTGGAACACGCAAAAGGCTTGTGGCAACTGGAATAATAATAAAAAAGTAACTACTCACGCAGAGTAGAGTTTTCCGAAAAAAAGGTGGCCTGGTTTTCCAGGCCACCTTTTTTATAAAATTTACTTAACTTTCGTCACTCATTACGAATCCCCCACACCCTCACCGTCCCATCCCGACTCCCGGACACAAGCGCATTTTCCACCCGCGACCAGTCCAGGCTTACAACCGTTTGCTCGTGCCCGTGGAGCGTGCCGGCTAACGTTCCTTTTGCCGGGTCCCACAATAACACATCCCCGAACGAATCGCCGGAGGCCAACACCGTGCCATCGGGCGACCAGGCGAGCGCGTAGGCTTCGTGCCCGAAGGGGAGTTGAATTTCGCGTACCAGCCGCCCAGTGCTGGCATTCCAAATACGAACATACTGAAATCCATCATTTTCCTGTCCATCCGACCCCCCGGTGGCGAAGGTTTTCCCGTCTGGTGCCCAGGCAATTGCCCGGACGCGGCCACTGTACGCTTGAACGGTTCTCAACAATCGCCCGGTGGCAACATCCCAAAGGAGCACTTTGCCGTCTTCTGTTCCGGCGGCGAGACGGAAGGTGTGGGTGGAACCGCGCCGGGGGTTCGGGTCGGTGGCCGCGTCGGGCGACCAGGATAGGGCGGTGATTTTCGTTTCGGCCCCGTTGAGGGTCAGGGTTTCATTGCCGGAGAAGCCGAAAATCTCGATGAGCGTTTTGCCGTCTCGGGTTTGGTTCCATGCCAGGAAATTCCCATCTTCTGACCAATCGACAAGCCAGTCCGTTGCCGGTTCGCCTGATCCCTGGCTGAGGACGCGCCCGTCGGTGTCCGCGCCAAATTGGAAGACCTGAACCGTGCCTTGCGAATCGCGGACGGCAGTCAGGCCGGTGTTTGCAAATTGTGCGAGGCCCGCTGGCGGTGCGGATAAGGTTTGGGTTTGGACGGATGTCCCGTCGAGCGTGAACTGTTCTAAAGTGCCATCAAGCCCTGTGACAAATAACTGATTGGCGGTTCCGCTCCACTGGGCGAGGCGGACCTCAGCAGAGTGGGTGGTGTTGGTGGTCAGGGCTTCGCTGGTGGCGACGTTCCAGGTTTGGATTTTTCCCGAGGGGGCCAAAGAAAAGATCGTTTCACCGAGCCAGGCGGCGTTTACCAAACCGGTGGGGGACGCGGGCAAAGTCGATTGGATAAGACCACTTGCCGCGCCCCAGAAATACACCATTCCAGATGTGTCGGCGGTCATAAACAAACTGCCATCCGCATTCCAGGCGATTGCTTCGAGACCGGTAAGTTCTGGCGCGGTGAGGGTTTGGTGGGGGAGGGAGACAAATTCGATTGGCGCTCCTTCCGCGGGGGGCGGGGGGAGTTCGAGCGTGGAAACATCCCAGAGATTTAGTGCGAGATCATCCCCAGCGGAGAGCAACTGTGTGCCATTCGGGGACCACGCGAGGTGCGTGACCCGCGCGGTGTGCCCTTCGAGGGCATTGAGGGCTTGCCCGGTCGTAAGTTCCCACAACCAGACGAGGCCTGTGTCCGTGTCCGAAGCGGTGCCCCCCGCGGCGAGCGTGCGCCCATCCGGGGACCAGACCACGCTCGTGATGTCACGCCCGGGTTGCCACTCGTATAAGATTTCGCCCGTCGCGAGGCTGAAGACTCGCACAAACCCCCGAAAATTCCCTGCCGCGAGCATTGTCCCATCCGGCGACCAGGCCACGTTCGGCCAGACGCCAATGTCCACCCCGAAGACGCGCAGGACTTGTTCATTGGCAACATCCCAAACCAAAACTGAGCTGAGTTCGCGCACGGCGAGCAAATGCCCGTTCGGGGACCAGGTGGCGGCGTAGGTTTTGTTGCCAGGGAGATGGCGGAGCGGAGTCCAGGTGGCGAGGTCGTAAACCCAGGTGCCGAAGCCTCCCGCAACAGCCAGGGTCTCTCCACGGGGGTTGGGGGCCAGGTGTAGGGCGGTGCCATGTCCGAGGCGGGCAAGTTGTTGGACTTGTTCTGCGTTTTCGAGGGTGATGGGGATTTGGGAGAGGGGCGCGGCGGGGGTGGGGAGGTTGTTTGAGGGGGTTAGGGCACCGTTGGAGACAGGATTTGAAAGGCTGGGGGGCGCGGCCCACAGGTGGAGGGTGGCATCTTGTCCGGCAGTGGCGAGTTGGGAGCCGTCGGGTTTCCAGGCTAAGGAGCGAATTTCGTCGGTGTGCCCGGTCAGGAGGCGGAGCGGGTTTCCGGTTTCGGCATCCAGCAGGTAGAGTTTGGAACCGTTGGCGGTGGCGAGGAGTTGCCCGTTCGGGGACCAGGCGATGCCGGTGCGCCGTGTGCCGCTCAGGAGATTTTCGGTGAGGGGCAGGCCGTTAGAGGTGTCCCACAGGACGAGTTTGCCGAGGTTGTCTAACGTGGCGAGGCGCGTCCCATCGGGAGACCAGGAAAGGCCGGTGATGGGGTTGTTGTGTTTGCCGGAGAGGAGCAGGATTTGGGTCGCGGCGGCAACATCCCATAGGGTGACGACGCCATCTGTGCCCCCGATGGCGAGGAGGGTGCCGTTGGGTGCCCAGGCCAGATGGGTGATTTCGGCGTTGGTGGTGAGGAGGATGGGCGGTTGATCGGTGCCGACATCCCAAATTTGGGCGATGCGGAACAGGCCCCCGGAGGCCAACTGATTGCCAAATGGGGCGAAGGCGACGGCATTGACTCTGGCGCCTTCGCTGTTGAGGGTGGAGAGTAGGGCGCCTGTTTGGGCATCCCACACGCGGGTGGTGTTGTCGTTGCTTCCGGTGGCGATCCAGTTGCCGTTGGCGGACCAGTCGATGCTGTTGATGAGGTTTTGGTGACCGGTGAGGACGAGGGTTTGGGTGAGGGTGACGCCGTCGGTTTGCCAAAGCCGGAGGGTATAGTCGCTATGGGCGGTGGCGAGGTGGGTTCCGTCGGGTGCCCAGGTGAGGGCCTGAATGGGGGCGGTGAAGGGGTGGGCCGTAACAGGGGTGCTGAGGGGGGTAAAGCGGCGAAGTTCCTGGCCGGTGGTGAGGTTCCACACGCGGAGGGTGGTGTCGGCGCTGGAGGAGATCAGCACGCCGCCGGGGGCGAGGGTGAGGCCGTTGATGGCGGCGAAGTGGCCGGGCAGGGTGCGGGTGGCCTGACGGAGTTCGACTTCTTCCAGGTCTGCAGAGGGGGCGGGGTCCCAAAAGTTGAGGGTGAAGGGGTTGCCGCCTCCGCTGATGATTTCGGTGCCGTTGGGGGTCCAGAGGAGGGCGTTGGGGCTGTATAGGGCCTGGATGATGGCGCGGGGTTTTGTCCGGGCGGTGGGCTTTGTGGCTGGGTTGGTGGGGGTGGTGAAGGTGATGTCCCACAGGCGCAGGGTGCGGTCGGTGGCCCCGGAGGCGAGGATGTCCCCGGCTGGGTTCCAGGCGAGGGCGGTGGCCCAGCTTTCGTGGCCTTCGAGGGTGGCGAGGTTGAGGCCGAGGGTGGTATCCCAGAGGTCGAGGGTGCTGTCGAAGCTGGCGGTGGCGAGATACCGTCCGCCGGGGTGCCACGCGAGGGCGTAGACCCCGGAAGCGTGGGCGAGTTGGTGGAGAAAGCGGGCGTCATCTTCCCCTTGTTGGGTTTGGAAGACTTCCCAAATCCAGACATGGCCGTCTTCGCCTGCGGAGGCGATCAGGGCGGGGTTGGATGACCATACAACAGAAGTGACGCGCGCGCTATGGGCAAGGAGCAAATGAACTTGTTCGGCGGGGCCGGTGCCTGCGAGGAGGGCGGCGATATCCCAGACGCGGACAGTTCGATCTTCTCCCCCGGAGACGAGGCGGGTGCTGTCGGGTGACCAACTGACGCTGGTCACTTCCCCCGCGTGGCCGGTGAGTTTGGCGAGGGGGGTGAGGGTAAATTTGTCAAAAAGCCAGAGGCCCTGATTGCCCGCGACGGCGAGGGTTTGCCCGTCCGGGCTGGCGGCGATTTGGCCGAGGGTGCCTTCGCCTGCCTGGGTGAGGGAAATCATGTCGGTTGTGTTGCCGAGATCGAAGGGCGGTTGGGTGGGGG
>JABWBV010000481.1 GCA_013359445.1 Anaerolineales bacterium
GGCGATGCTGGCAGATGAACTGTCCCCCGCGGAACGGGCCAAAACCCAGGGGATCAACGATTTGTTGATGGGGCTGGTCACGGCGGTGGGGAGTGTGATTAGTGGGGTGGTTTTTGCTTCGGCAGGGTATGCGGTGATGGGGATTGTCGGGACAGTGCTGTCGCTCATTCCGCTCGGTTTGATCGGGTGGTGGATGACCGGAAGAACAGAAGCCTCTGCGGCTCTTTGAGGTCTTTTATGGAAGGTAAAACAAAGGATTATCTCGGTTGGGTTTTTTGGGTGATGTGGGTGCTGGCCAATTCCGTGGCCTGGATCGTGGGGACAGCCGTGTTGTGGGTGCTGAGTTTTGTGCTGGACCCGTTGGCACAAGGGCCTTTTAATGTGTTGGGGTGGGCTGTGGCCGGGGCGTTGATCGGGGCCTTTTTTGGGGTCAACCACTGGTTCCTTTTCCGGTCCTTGGGGGCGCATACGATTGGGAAATGGGCGCATTGGTGGGTCTTGGCGACGATTGGCGGGTGGAGTGCGGCCATTATGGTGGTGGTTGGGTTAGGGGCTGGGGAAAATTTGGGTTTTCCGGTCATTGGCGCAGTCATAGGGATTGCGGTGGGGATTCCGCAATGGTTTGTCCTGCGGCCCTATGCCCAAAAGGCGCATTGGTGGGGGTTGTGTAATACTGCTGGGTGGATGATTGGGCTAGCCCTATTGGACGTGGTGAACCGAACGATCAGTTTTCCGTTGGTGGGGGTGATCAGCGGGGCGCTGACAGGGGCAATGATGATTTGGCTTTTACGCAACCCGCTCAGGGGGCGCTGAACCAGGCTTCTTCTAGCTCGATCAACCGAACGGCCAGGACTTCCAGATCGGATTGGGCCGCGAAGGGATTACTTTCGATTTCCCCTTGTGCAAGCTCAAGACGCGAAAGTAGGGCGTTGAGTTCTGTAGCCTGGTCGGTTGCCAGGAGGTCTTGCATGGTGGTCAGGGTATCGGCGGTTTCTTCCAGGGCGTTTTTTGCGTGGGGGGTGTTTTCTTGGGCCAGGGCAAATTGGGCAGAACGAACATCTTTAAGGGCGACGATGAGGTGGAGGTGCAAGAAAACCTGATCAAGTTCGGTCTTCAGGCTTTGGTTGGTTTCTTCGAGGGGGGTGAGTTCGGCGATCTGGGTTTCGAGGGTCGCGATTTCGGCGTGCAGTTCGTTGATTTTGGCGTTGGCGGTTGCCAAATCTTGCTCCGCCAGTTTGAGTTCGTCGGCTTTCGGCACATAAAACAAGAAGATCGCGGTCAGGGCACCCAGGCCAAAGACAACGACACCCAGGCCTGCCCAACGGAGAAAGCTCCGAAAAAGCTGACTGGCTTTACTTTCAGTACGGGAAAGGGCCTCGGCGGGGAGGTTGGGGGCCGTCTTTTTGTCGGTTTCGGGGGTTTTTGAGGCTGGAGATTTTTCGGGTTGGGTGGACATGCTTGTGCTCCATCAGAGGGAAGTGAATCTACCGGGGCAAAATCGATTGTAACACAGGCTGGTCAGGCATTTTGGTTTTGTGCGAGGATGATCAGATAGGCGGATTCGTCCGGATCGAAGGGGGTGCGCTGGTAGTCGCCGAAGAGGTGAAGCGGGATCAGTCCTGCGCGTTGGAGTTCATCAAGGTACATTTCGGGGGTGTCGAGATAGTGATGGGTGGTGGCAAACTGGCTGAGGCAATTGCCGTTAGGGTATTGGTGCTCATAACGCCAGGTGAAGGAGATGGTTTCGGTAGTTCTTTCCCACTGGCTGAAGATTTCGACTGGGTGGCCGGTTTCGGGGTGTGGAAAGGTGTCCTCCAGTTCGAAGGGGCTGACAGGTTCCAGGCTGGCGAGAAGTTCGGGGTTGGGGATGCTGACGGCGAAGTAGCCCTGCGGGTGGAGGTGGCGCGCGACTGCCTGGGCGATTTGTTCGCGTTCGGAAGATGGGAAGGTGCTGTAAGTGTTGCAGGGAAGGAAAATGAGGTTGAACAAGTTAGCTAGCCGAAAATTGCGCATGTCGGCGTGGAGGATGTGCAAGTTGGGGGCATGAGCGGGAAGCGTGGCGCGAAGGTAGGCCAGCATTTGGGGGTCTGAGTCCAGGCCGGTCAGGTTTCTTCCGCTTTCGGCGAGGGGGAGGAGAATGCGTCCGGTGCCACAGCCCAATTCGAGAAGGGGATCGGGGTGTTCGGCGGCAAGCGTTTGCCAGAAGGGGAGATCATCGGCACGCAAGAGGTGGTGGGCATGATAGAGGAGGGGTTCCAGGGGAGCGTGGGGTTCGGGAATCATAAGTTGAGGATATCTTGACGGTTGAAAGTGTCTGGCATTATACTGGCGATTGGTTTCGGGGTGTGGCGCAGTTGGTAGCGCGCCGCGTTTGGGACGCGGAGGTCCGCGGTTCGAGTCCGCGCACCCCGACAAAATCGGGGCTGAACCCTGTATACCCAAAAAGCAAGAGGATAACCCTTGCGTTTTTTGGGAAGATATTCAAAATTATTTTGGTTCTACCGGAATTACTGTGGAAGAAACCGAAATTTTGATGGGGGAGGTATTTTCCCCATCCCTTTCAAAATTTCGCTCCCTTTTACAAGAAAAACGATAGAGCCATTATTTTTTGATGCGACCCTTTGAAAAGGTCGCATCTGTATTTACGGAGCAAATATGTTTGGTAAAAAATTGCCCGATGGCGTGGTGGAAGGGGTACGGTATGAAGCGAGTGGGCAGGTGGAATGGGTGCGAATGTTTCAACGTCGGGGGGCTACATATTCTGATTGGATGCTGGTGAAACGTCCTGCATTGATCGAGATGTTGAAGGCGGATAAGCGTGTTTTTGCCGGGGAACGCATCGAGTATGAGGCCAGTACGTTTAAACTCGGTCCTGCGTTAAAGGTGATTGAGCGTGGCGGCAAAGAGGTGTTGGTGACGGGCGAGAATCTGGCTGAGAAAGATCGGTTGGATGGCGTTCCGGTGGTGTAAGGTTCAGGTTTTGGGTTAACCAAGTCTTAAAATTAGGACTCGCTTTTTGCTTAAAACATAGTACAATGGGGCCAAGTTTGAACCTCTTTTACATGGAGTATTTTAGATTATGCCTGTGAGAGCATACATAAAATTACCAATTTTTTAAGGACATGCGCGCCGCGCGTGTCCTTTTTATTTTCTATATAAGGAGTAACCAAAATGGACTCAGGAATGATCGGTAAAATTGAAAAAGCCAAACGATATGCGGCTGAACGTGAGCGGATTCATGTGGAATCGCTAGTGGTAACCTTTGATGGCACCAATAATGGGCATCAAGTGCGCCTTGAAGATGGGAATTGGGATTGTAATTGCGATTTTTTCCGCACACGTGGACGTTGTAGCCATACGATGGCGTTGGAGATCATTCTCGAAGGGATGTTGCCAGCTCAAGCACTGGCTTGACGAAAAAAATTAAATAAAAAAAGGAGTGGCGCAAGCCACTCCTTTTTTTGTTTTTGAAATGGTTCGGATGCAGGATTAGGGGCGTTGGCCTTTGACGATGATGAAATATTCGATGGAATTTACGTCCAGGCCGGCTTCCGGGTAGAGATAAAGGGTGTAGTCAACGGTGGCTCCGTCGGCCATTTCTTCATAGACCCAGGTTTCGCCAGTGGCGACGATGAGGCCTGTTTCTTTGCTAACCAGGTAGACGATCACGGTGGCACTATCAATCACGCCACCGGAATTGTTAACGATCTGGCCAGTGAAGGTGCCGCCGAACTCGTCAAACGTATTGTCATCGTTGGCGGTGGTGAGGTCAACCAGTTCGGTGGTGGTTTCCCAGGTCCACCAGGCATCGACCTGAACGGAGTATTCGGTGGCGGTATCGAGCAGACCGGCGGTGTTGTTCGTGGGACCCCAGAAGTCGAAGTCGTAGGGGGAGAATTCGCCGGGTTTGAGGGCGCTGAGGGGGATGGTGAGGCTGGAGGCATCGATGACGGTGCCTTCGGCGTTGTAGAGGCCTGCGACGAGGTAAACGTTGAGGATTTTATCGCCATCATTGGTGATTTGCCCGACAAGGTGCAGATCGTCAAAATCGTCGGTGTAGTTGATGGCGTCGGAGACGGTGAGGTTGAAGGAGTCTACGGCGGTGGTGACTTCTGCGTCCAGGTAGAGTTGGTAGGTGGCGAGGTCTGCTGTGCCAGAGTCTGGGCCGGTGATGGTGATGCGGAAGGGGCCGGAGTCGCCGGGGTCGAGGTAGCGGATCATGACGTTGTAGGATTCGGAGATCATGATTTCGCCTGCGGCGTTGAAGACGGCGCCTGCCAGGGAGTTGATGAGGACGGGTTGGTCGGTGTTGTTGACGAGTTCGCCGGTGATGTGGACACTCCCATCGTCATCGAAGGTCATGATGCTGTTGGCGATGTCTACGGTGGCGCGTTCGAGGTCGGTGATGCTGTTGCCGACGATGGTGGCGACGAAGCTATCGGCGTTGGGGATGTCGTCGAAGACATACATGGAGAAGGGGCTGGTTTCGCCGGAGGCAAGGGAGTAGAGGTCTAAGTAGATGGTACCGACGTAGAGGGAGGCACCCGCGGCATCAAAGATTTCAACTTCGATTTCAACGTTATCGATGGCGCGGTCAGTGTTGTTGGTGACGAGGCCGACGACGTTGAGGGTGTCGTAGAGGTCGTAGAAGCCGTGAACCTGGTCGATGGCGATAATGGGGCCAGTCGGTTCAGTGACAGCTTCGGTGGGAGATTCCGCCGGGGCTTCGGTGGGGACTTCCGTGGGGACGGCGGTGGGTTCGGGGGTGGGGGGAACAGGGGTGTTGGTGGGGAGGGGGGTGTTGGTGGGGGCTGGGGTAGGGGTGGGGGCCGAGCCGACCTGGCACGCAAAAATGATGAGCGTAGCAAGGACGGATAACAAGGCCATACGAGTACGATGTTTTGGGGTCATGTTTTTTTCTCCATTAAGTGGTTAAAAAAGATTGGACAGGCATAATAACATAATTTGCCTGGGTTTCCAGATGAGGGGCATGTCATTGAAGTTGGGATTTCATCACATGTTGGTCATGGCGGGGGAGGAAATAAAATGGGAGGGTTTCGATAAAAAGTGGGGAGATGGGTTGTCACCGTCAAAGGTAAGATGTAAGGGGTTTACGAGGCTTGGGGAGGAAGGTTGTGAGAGAATGAGCGGGGGGCGGTAGGAGATTGGTCAGGGGTGAGGAAGCGGCGGGGCGGAGGCGAAGGGCGGGGTATAATGGGAGCGGCTGAACGTGACCGGGAGGGTCTCGCGCGGGGTTCCGCGCTTATTTTTTTCAGGAGTGTCCTATGCAATTCAAAACCATTATCGAACCTTTTCGCATTAAGACGGTGGAGCCGATCCGGCAGACGACGCGGGCGGAGCGGGAGGCGGCGTTGAAGGCCGCGCATTACAATCTATTTCTCCTGCGGGCGGAGGATGTGTTGATCGATCTGTTGACCGATTCCGGCACGGGCGCGATGTCGTCCCAGCAGTGGGCGGGGATGATGTTGGGGGATGAGAGTTACGCGGGGGCGAAGTCGTTTTATAAGTTTGAGGCCGCGGTGCAGGAGATTACGGGGATGCCGTTTGTGATTCCGACGCATCAGGGGCGGGCGGCGGAGCGGATTTTGTTTGGCAGTGCGTTGATTGCGGGGGATGTGGTGCCGAACAATACGCATTTTGATACAACGCGGGCGAATATTGAGGCGCGGGGGGCGCGGGCGATGGATTTGCCGACGCCGGAGGGGCGCCAGCCGGGGGTGTATTATCCGTTTAAAGGGAACGTGG
>JABWBV010000017.1 GCA_013359445.1 Anaerolineales bacterium
CGCTTCAACATCGTTGCGGTTGAGGGCGAGGGCTTTTTCAAACGAAACGAAGGCGTCTTCGGTTTGGCCTTGTAACAATTGGCATTGCCCTAACCGGCTCCACGCTTGATCGTGTTCGGGGACGAGGGCCAGGACGGCGCGGAAGGCGGTAGCGGCTTCCGCAGGACGCTGGTGCTGGAAGAGCATCTCGCCGATGACCAGGTTGAGGGTGCCAAAGGCGGGGACCAACCGGATCGCTTCCCGGTAGGCGGCAAGCGCCTCCTCCAATTTTCCCCGTTGGCGGAGGTCGTCGGCCTGGGTGATGAGGGCGTGGGCGCGGGCCTGATGGGTTTTCATAGGGGAGTGGGTCGAGGAGATTAGGCGTCGGGGTTGGGTTGAATTAATTCTACCCGATTGCCGAAGGGATCGCGAAATTCAAAACGATCATAGCCGGGGATGGGTACGGAGGCTCCGATCTGGAAGCCCGCGGCGGTCAGACGGGCGTGCCACGCGGGGAGATCGGTGACCTGATAGGCGAGGTGGGCTTTGGTGGCGGCGCGGTTAACGTCGGTTTCGGTGCCTACGTGGATTTGGAGGGACCCTAGTTCGAGCCAGAAGCCGCCCCGTGAGGTGAGGGAGGCGGGTTTTTCGATTTCGTGCAGGCCGAGCAGGGTGCAGTAAAACGCGCGGGCTTGGGGTTCGGCCCCTGGGGGGATGGTGATTTGGACGTGGTGAAGGCGTGTGATGTTCACTTTTCTGTTTCGAGTTTAATACATTCGTCGCGCTTGATTTGAAAGTGATCGAAATCTCGGACGACGTAGGTGGCGGGGAAGATGGCGCGGGCTTCTTCGATGACGTCGCGTTCACGGTAGCGGCGGGAGATATGGGTGAGGAAGAGGTGCTTGACGCCGGTGGCTCTGGCGAGTTCGGCGGCGCGGCGGGCGGTCATGTGGGCGAAGGCGTTGGCCATTTCGACTTCTTCGTCGAGATAGGTGGATTCGATGACGAGGGCGTCTGCGTTGTGGCATATCTCGTGGAGGTTGTCGGTGCGGCCTACATCGCCGATGTGGACAAAGCGGGTGCCAGGGTGGGGGGGGCCGAGGACTTGATCGGGTTCGATGAGGCGTCCGTCGGGGAGGGAGACCGCGCGGCCCAAGACGAGGTCGCGGCGCCAGGGGCCGGGGGGGATGGCGAGGGCTTCGGCTTTTTCGGGGAGGAAGGGGCGGCGGGTTTTTTCTTCAAAGAGGTAGCCGAAGCAGTCGGGGGCGCGGTGATCGACGGGGAAGGCGGTGACGCTGAAGTCGTCTTCGTCGAAGATGAGGCCGGGTTCGATCTCCCGCAGGTGGAGGGGGACCGGGGGAGGGGCCCCGCGTAAGACGACGCCATGGAGGAGGTCAGAGATGCGGCGCATGGCCCAGCGTCCGGCGTAGATTTCCATTTCTTCCATTGCTTCCCACCGCATGAGGGTGGAGAGCAGGCCCGCGAGGCCGAGGATGTGGTCGAGGTGGCCGTGGGTGATGAGGATTTTGTTGAGGCGTTTGAACCCCAGGCCGGATTTGAGGATTTGGCGTTGGGTGCCTTCGCCGCAGTCGATGAGGAAGCGGTGTTCGTTGTGGAGAATGACTTGTGCGGAGAGGCCGCGGTGAATGGAGGGGGCGGAGGCAGAGGTGCCGAGGAAGAGGATTTCGAACAAGGGGGAGCCTTTGAGTGGGGATTTCCGAGGGAGGTTTTCGGGCCGTATTTTATCGCACGGGAGGGTATTGTACTATCGTTAGGGTCAAAAGGGGGGGCTTAAAAAGGGGCGGCGCACCTGAGCGACCAGCGTGCGGACCTACCTTTTAACGAGGGTCGGCGACCTGGGTTTACGCTTCCCCAACCTTCGTTCACGTTTGGGGTGGGAGATGATTCTCAAATACAAGAGTCGCATACTTCTGTCGCATCTCCTGCAACACAGAACAAACATGCTATAATCAACGCATGGCGCGCAAACCGGCCCCGTCCAAAACAACCCCCTCCCCCGAAAAACCCTCTATTTCCGGGAAGAAACCCCCGCGTGGCAAATCAGCAAGTCAGCAAACCAGCAAATCAACAAACCAACAAACCAGCAAATCAACAAACCAACCCACCAACAAACCAACGCCCAAACCTCGCGCCCCGCGCACGCCACGCGCAAAACCTGACCCCTCGCACCTGACACCTCCTCCCCCCCTCGTCCCGGCCCTCTCTCTTGACCGCAAACTGGACATCGCCGGGGTGATCATGGCCCTGCTCGGCCTCGTCATTGGTCTGCTCCTCTTCTCTGCCAATCGCAGTGCCATTTCCGAAGGGCTAATCTTCGGCTTGAGTCAGGTCTTTGGCTGGGGGGCGTACCTCCTGCCCCTCGCCCTCCTCGCGGGCGGCCTCTGGCTCATCCTCCGCAACTTCGAGAAAATCCCCTCCCTCGACCCCGAACGGCTTACTGGCCTTACCCTCCTCCTTTTTAACGTCCTCACCCTCCTCCACTTCATCCTCTTCACCCCCGACAAAGCCACCTCCTACGAACTCGCCAAACTCGGACAAGGTGGGGGCTACCTTGGTGCGTTCCTCAGCGAAACCCTCATCGCCTGGATCGGACAATGGGGGACGCTTGTTGCCATCCTCGCCTGGTTCCTCACCGGTCTCATGCTCACCTTCGACCTCGCCGCCGCCGACTTCTTCCGGTGGGTAGACCCGTTGAGCGCCGCCCTTGGGCGCATCCTCGCGCGGGGACGCGCCGCCCTCGGAAAACAATTCCTCGAAGCGCTCCAACAAGTCAGCAAATCCGCAAGCCAGCCAATCAGCCAATCAGCAGATCAACCGACCAGCCAACCAACCCATCCCAACCCCGAAGCCCCCACGCCCCTTCTCCCCCTCTCTGCTTCTCCTTTTCCCCTCATCTCCTCTTCGCCCTCTCCCAAATGGGTTCTCCCCGCCATCCCAGACATCCTCGATGTTGGCATCGACACCGAAGGCGATGACGACGCCGACAAACAACGTGCCCTGCTCCTCGAAGAAACCCTCGCCTCCTTCGGTGCCCCCGCCCACGTCGTCGAAATCAACCGCGGCCCCACCTTCACCCAATACGGCGTCGAACCCGACTTCCTCGAAACCCGCAACGGGCGCATCCGCGTCCGCGTGGGCAAAATCGCCGCCCTCGCCGACGACCTCGCCCTGGCCCTCGCCGCCGAGCGCATCCGCATTCAGGCCCCCGTCCCCGGCAAAGGCTACGTCGGCATCGAAGTCCCCAACGGAGAGATCGCCGTCGTCGCCCTGCGCGATGTCGTGGAAAGCGAATCTTTCACCAAAAAGCCCGCCCCGCTCCGCCTCGCCATGGGGCAAAACGTCTCCGGCCAACCCATCTCCGCCAACCTCGCCAACATGCCCCACTTGCTCATTGCGGGCGCGACCGGCTCCGGGAAATCCGTCTGCGTCAACGCCATCATCGCCTGCCTGCTCCTCCACAACACCCCCGATGACCTGCGCCTGATCATGATAGACCCCAAACGCGTCGAACTCACCGGGTACAACGGCATCCCGCACCTGCTCGCCCCGGTCGTGGTGGAGATGGAACGGGTTATCGGCGCGCTCCAGTGGGTCACGCGGGAGATGGACACCCGCTACCAAAAATTCCACGATACCAAATGCCGCAACCTCGCCGATTACAACGGCAAAATGGCCGCCTCCGGGGGCAAAAAGCTCCCCATGCTCGTCGTCATCATTGACGAACTCGCTGACCTGATGATGCTCGCTCCCGATCAGACCGAAAAAACGATCACCCGCCTCGCCCAGCTCGCGCGGGCCACCGGTATCCACCTCATTATCGCCACCCAACGCCCCTCCGTGGACGTGGTCACAGGCCTCATCAAAGCGAACCTTCCCGCCCGCGTCGCCTTCGCCGTCTCCTCGATGGTAGATAGCCGCGTCATCCTCGACCAACCCGGCGCGGAACGCCTGCTCGGACGGGGTGATATGCTCTTTCAGGCCCCCGATGCCCCGGCCCCGGCCCGCCTCCAGGGCGTGTACGTGTCCGACGCGGAGATCACCCGGCTCGTGCAGTTTTGGCGCTTTCAAGCGGCAGAAGCGGGCGTCAGCGTTCGGGAAACGACCGACGACGGCACCCCGCAACCGACCACCTACACCCTCCCCGCCGACGCCCCGGCCCCCGGCATCCCCCTCAAACAAGTGCCCATGTTCGAAATGGAAACCCAAGAAGAGCGCGACCCAATGTGGGACGAGGCCCTAGACTTGATCCGCCGCCAGGGGCGCGCGTCCGTCTCGATGCTCCAACGCCGTTTGCGGATCGGCTACACCCGCGCCGCCCGGATCGTGGAGATTATGGAGGACAAGGGCATCGTTGGCCCGCCAGAAGGGGCGACGCAAGTGCGGCAGGTGTTGGATTACGGTCCGGCAGGGCCACCGGCGGACCATGAAAATTAACAAGTAAAAAAAGAGACGACGGCGCAGGCCGTCGTCTCTTTTTTTGTGTAGGAAATTAATTATTGGAGATATTCATCCGGCAGGGCTTGAATTTGGACTTCAAAGGCACGCCCATCGTCGAAGTGTCCGGTGAAGCGCCAGACGGGTTGGGCTACGAGGGTGTAGGCGTAGGCCGGGTCGTTGGAGACGATTGGGTTGCATTGGGTCAGGGTCGCGGCGGCGTACATCAGTTCGACGTTTTCGATGGTCACGTGCCCGGTGAGGAATTGGGCCGGATCAGAACTGTCCTCTAGCTCGATCATTTGGGTGCCTTGAAGGGTGTAATTCTCCAGGGTCGTTTGTCCATCCACCGGGCTTCCCATGATCATATGGATGACAGGGTAGCCAGCAAAGGTGTTATCGGGGATGACATAGCCTTCGATCAGGATCAGCCCCCCTGCTTCTCCCATTAAAAAGTCTTCCTTCTCAATGGAGTTGTAATCCACATATTGTGCTCCATCCTGGCTGGTAAAGACGATGACCTCTTGCCCTTCCAGGGTGACGATTTGCTCGGTCCCTTGCCAGGCCTGGATGCTCGTGCCGGGGTAGACTTCTTCGTAGCGGTCCACGGTGAGGATGGGGACGTTATTCTCGTTGATACTGGACACTGTGCCCCAGATTTTGATGGGGAGGTTTTGCAGAGGCTCAACGCCTGTGAGGGCTTCCCCGGTGATTTGCCCGAACCAACTCGGCTGGGTTTCGTCGCCGGGATACCAGAAGTTGTATTGCATAGTTGCGGTGCCGTCGGCGTGGAGGATGCGGTACACGGTGAAGGTGCCTTCCACGCCGGCCATGCTGTCGCCCAGTTTGAGCGGGTTCACGAGGTGGGTCGGAACCGGCACTCTGTCATCTCCCAGGGCGACCGTTGCGAAGTACCCCCCGCCGAAGTTCGCTATGGGAATATCTCCCCCGCCGCCACCGCCGCCGCCACCGCCGCAACTCATCATGCTTCCATAGCCATAGTCGGTCAACGTGATTTCTGACCAATCGAGACCGGCGTCGGTCACAGTGCCTTTGATAGCCAGGACCGGGTAGAGAGGCATATCGGTGGGGATGTCGAGCAGGGGGAAGAAGCGGCCATCATCGGCATAGAAGGTGGTGTCGCCGTTTTCGTTGCTGAGGTAGCCGGTGAGCGCTTCGGCGGGGGGGAGGCCCGCGCGGGTCCAGGACTGGGCCGGGGCGAGGATGGCGTAGCGAGTGCGGGCGTTGGCGTTTTCGGCGGCGAGGCGTGTCCAGGCTTGTTCGGCGGTGAGGAGGGGGTAGGTGCCGAGGGGTTGGTAGTGATGGTGGCTGTGAAAGAGACTGGAGATTTGCCCGTCGGGGTCAATGCTGATGTTGATGCGTTCGATCATGCCGGGGTTTTTGCCCACGCCGTAGACGAGGGGGATGCCATCGAGCAGTTCGACGAAGCGGACGCCGTTCGGGTCGGTTGCGGAGGGTTCGACGCGGTAGGGGTAGTCGAGCAGACCGTGCGCGTTGAGGAAGGCTTCGGCGATGGTGACGCGCTGGTCGAAGGGGAGGGGGTCAGCGAGGGTAGGCGTAGAAGGGGCGATGGGGAAATAGCTAAACTGATCGGGATAGCTATTGAAGATCATCTCGATGTTGCCATCGGTGACGTTATAAACAGTATCCCCACCTTCGCCTTCGTAACTGGTGACCTCGCCATTGACGCCCATTTGCACGGCCATGGCACGGGCGGTGTCTTCGTTGAGTTCCCCTTGGGGGTCTTGCAGGTAAACGGGGATTTGGGCTGGGGCGGTGGGGAGGGGGTTGGCGAAGGAGAAGGTGACGCCGGGCATGGTGAGGAAGCCGGAATCGGGCACTGCCGCCGGGAGGGGGGTGGAGGTGGGTTCGACTGCGGCAGTTGGGGCGGGGGGTTCGGCGGGGAGGGTGCTTTCGGGGACGGGGGTATTGAGGGGGGGTGGGGTGGCGGGGATTTCCAGCGCGGGGTTGGGCCGCAAGGAGCCGAGGAGCCACGAGAGGGCGAGGACGAGCATCGCCAGGCCGCCAACAAAGGCGACGGGACGGAGGATATTAGAAATGCGGGTTTGCATGGTGAGTTTCCTGTTTTGGGTTTCGATGTGCGTCAGCATGGTTTGTACCTGACGTTCGGGGAGGGCGCGCGCCGGCCAACGGGTTTGGAGGGACTCGGAGAGGGTGTCATCGAGAGGGTCGGGGGTTTGATCGTTCATGGGAGTTCTTAAGAAAGGGAATTTGGGGGAATTAGAAGGAATTGGGGGAATTGAAGTTCCTATAAGTTCCTAAGAGTTCCCATGTATTCCCACAAGTTCTTCTTTCAACCGGGCGCGGGCGTGGTTGAGACGGGAGTGGATGGTGCCTTCGGGCAGGCCGAGGGCGGCGGCGATTTCGGGGATGGGCAGTTCATGGACGTAACGCATGACGACCGGGAGCCGGTGTTTTTCGTCGAGGGTGTCCACGGCGGCCCAGAGGCGGCGATGGGTATCGGCTTCGAGGGCGGACTCTTCCGGGGTAGGGGGGGCATTGCTGATGGCTGATTGGAGATGGCTGATTATTTTTTGTAGTCGTTGGCGGGATTTGCGTTTGCGGAGGCGACCCCGGCATTGGTTGACGGCGATGGTGGTGAGCCAGGTTTTGAGGCTGGCGTCCCCGCGAAAGGTGGCGAGGGCGCGACTGGCGGCGAGGAAGGTGTCCTGGGTGGCGTCGTCGGCCTCGGCCTGAGCTTCGAGGGGGGAGGTACACCCGTCGTCCAGGATGGTGAGGGTTAGCCGTTGGATGTACGAGGCGTATTCACGTACCAGCGTTTCGATGGACAGCGGGTAGGGAAGGGTGCTGTGAAACGTGAGACGTGATTCGTGAGAAGTATCTGCTTGAAGGGTTGTCATAGGTTCGCCGCGAGGAGATTGGTTTTTTGACATGTCGAAAAATTAGACGCGGGTCGTGGGGAAAGGCTTCACTATTTTGAAAAACCGAGTTTTTAACGCCATACAAGAAAAATTTGGGTTTTTGACGTCACGAAATTATCGCAAAAACGACCATTCTGCATAGGTTCTCCATCCCATCTTTATAACTTCTTCATATGGGGTTGATAAACTTCTGTTAATGTAAATCACCGGAGCTAAGATCATGTTACCGTTTAATCTCGACACCCTCAAAAAAACCTACACCCCCGCCTTGAAAAACGGGACGCGGAAAATGGCCCGCCCCCATACGGCGTTTGTGCCCCTGCTGGCGTCATTTGCCCCGATCAGTCTGGCACAAATGGCCGGGGTGGCGCTTTTGGATCGCATGGACACCAAATACGTAATGTCCGAGACTCAGCTTTATCAGGCCTTGACGACGTTGCGAGAGGAATATTGGGTGCTGGACATTAACGCCGTCCGCCTGAACCAGTACCGAACGCTGTACTTCGACACGGCGGATTTTATGCTCTATCATCGGCACCACGCGGGGGGGCACAACCGGTACAAGGTTCGCAGTCGCGAATACGTGGATAGCCACCTCTCGTTTTTGGAGATCAAATACAAGGCCGGGAACGCTCGCACCTTAAAATCCCGTCTGCAGACCCCTGCGTTGCTCACCCAGTTTTCCGCCGACACGCACCCGTTCATGGACGCGCACTTCCCGTTTGCCGCCGAATACCTGGAACCCAAACTGTGGAACGAATATGTCCGCGTGACGCTAGTGAACAAACACGCCCCCGAACGCCTGACGCTGGACTTGAACCTGCGGTTTTACAACGACGAGCACACCGTTTCCCTGCCCGGGGTGGCGATTGCCGAGGTCAAACAAGCGGGGCACAACCCCCGATCCCCATTCTTCCAGCAAATGCGCGCCATGAACCTGCGCCCGATGGGGTTCAGCAAGTATTGTATGGGTGTGACCATGCTATATCCTGAGGTGAAAGCCAATCACTTCAAACCCCAGTTACGCGAGATCGAAAATTTAGTATCCACCCCAAATTTCATGTAGCGGAAGAGTCCACAGCAAACACAGATGAAGCAGATGAAAACAGTTGAAATCGCGGTTTTCATCTGCTTTCTCTGTGTCGTCTGTGTATCCTATTCTGAATCCAGGAACACCCCACAGAGGCCATAATGTCCACAGAACTTATTCACTTAATCATTGGCGCCGTACTCAACCTGCTCGTGGCCGTGACCATCGTCCGGTTCATCTATTACCCGCTGACGCAAGACAAAAACTTCGTTTTCACATTTCTCGCATTCAACACCATCGTCTACTTCGTCTTGGGGATGCTCACCAGCACCGAATTAAGCGTGGGTGTGGGCTTTGGGTTATTCGCCATCTTCTCCGTCCTCCGCTACCGCACCGAGGAGATGTCCACTCGCGAAATGACATACCTCTTCATCGTCATCGCCCTGCCCGTGATGAATTCGATCCTGATCTCCAACGAAGACTACCTGCGAATGCTGATCGCCAACGGCTCGGTGGTCGCGCTCCTCTTCGTGCTGGAAAAAGGCTGGGGCTTCCACTATGAGACGAGCAAACGCGTCACCTACGAACGCATGGAGTGGATCACCCCCGCCAACCGCGAACTGCTCCTCGCCGACCTGCGCCAGCGCACCGGCCTGCCGGTCAAACGGATCGAAATCGGACGGATTGACTTCCTGCACGACACCGCAGACATAAAAATTTACTACGACGAGCCAATCGCCCCTTCCGAGGTCGCCCATCCCCTCCCGAAAACCACCCCCGAAATCTTAAGCACCCGCCGCGCCGAATAAAACCCTCCCACACTTCTCAAGTCGGGCGAATCTTTCGTCCGACTGAATTCTCTCCTATGAACAAAAAACTTCTCCCCCTCCTGATTCTGATTTTCCTCACCCTCACCGCGTGCACCCCCCCAACGCCCTCCGAAACGAACCCGTCTACCTCGTCCGAAACAACCAACCCCACCGCCTCCTCCTCCGCTGGAGACACGGCATCCCCCTCCGACGAAGCAGTTACCCGCCCCGCCGGGTGGGCGGAAGAATCCCACAGCAACGACGCCGCCCCGAACTACGCCATCGTCTTCCCGCAGGACAAAGTCAACCAGATCACCATCACCATTGACCCTGCCGATTGGGAAGCGATGCAAGCAGACATGACCGAACTGCTCGGCGAACAAGGCGCCGGGCAAACCGGCCCCGGCGGGTTCGGTGGCCCAGGCGGGGGACAACCTCCCGAGGGGTTCGACCCCGCGCAGGGTGGGGGCGGCTTTCCTGGTGGGGGCGCGCCGGGTTTTGGCGGGGGCGATTTCACCTCGGTCAATCCCATGTGGGTCGCCGCGACGATTGAATTCAACGGCAATACCTGGACGAACGTTGGCGTGCGCTACAAAGGCAACTCCTCTTTGCAAAGCGCCTGGCGCGAAGGCTCCGACAAACTCCCGCTCAAACTCGACTTCGACGAGTTTGAAGACGACTACCCGGAAATCGAAAATCAGCGTTTCTACGGCTTCAAACAACTCTCCCTCGCCAACGGCTTTGGCGACGCCACCTTCATGCGTGACACCATCACCTATGACCTGCTCGAAGACGCAGGGCTCGTCGCCGCCGAAACCGCCGCCTACGAAGTCATCCTCGATTACGGCGAAGGGCCAGTCAGCCTCGGCCTGTACACCATGATCGAAGTCGTGGACGATACCGTCATTGACCGCACCTTTGGCGACGACAGCGGCAATATCTACGAAGGCGACGGCCCCGCGGCCAGCTTTGCCGAAGGCACTTTCGACCAGATCGCCGATAGCTTCCAAAAGGAAAACAACGACGGTACCGGGTGGAGCGACCTCGAAACCCTCTACAACATCCTGCATTCCGACCAGCGCACCACTGACCCCGAAGCGTGGCGCGCCAGCCTGGAAGCGATTTTCGACGTGGACACCTTCCTCGAATGGCTCGCCCTCAGTGCCACCCTCCAACACTGGGACACCTACGGCAACATGACCCACAACTACTACCTCTACAACAACCCCGCCACCGGGCAACTCACCTGGATTTCGTGGGATCACAACCTTGTCCTGGGCGGCTCCGGCGGTCCTGGCGGGGGCGGTTTCCCCGGCGGTGGAAATAACGCGGGTGGCGATGGTGGCAGAGGCGGACCCTCCCGCACCGTCACCTTCGACAAAACCGAAGTCGGCGAAAACTGGCCTCTGATCCGTTACCTGCTCGACGATCCAGTGTACAACGCCCAATACCTCTCCGCCCTCGAAGAAACCGTCCCCCTCTTCAACGCCGACGCCCTCGCCGCGAAATACCAATCCCTGGCCACCCTCCTCGCCCCTTATGTGGAAGACGAGGCCGCGTTCAACACCGCGGTGGAGCAGTTGACCGAGCAAACGTATGCCCAGGCGGAGGCGTTGGAGGCGTTTTTGGCGGGGGAGTAAGGGAAAATCAGTCAAAAAAGAGGCTTGCAGATGCAAGCCTCTTTTTTTATTTCCCTTGAAGCCCTTTTGGGGCGAGAAATATACCTGTGTTGCTCAATGGAAAATATTCCCGTCTCGCGCATCTCCTTGAACATCCTACGGTAAAATATTCCCATGAACCGGGTGATCTTATTCATCCTCCCCCTCCTCTGCCTCGCCGCTTGCCAGACTCCAACGCCGACTGCGCCGCCCACTCTTTCGCCTATTCCCTCGCTTACACAAAACCAGACGGTTACGCCCTCTTTGACGCCCACCCCCATCCTGCCCTCTGCGACTTTATCTCCTGGCTTACCCTCCCCAACGCCTACCCCTCACACTTCCATCATCTTTGTTGACCTTATCTGGATTGATGAGACGGTGGGGTGGGCTGTTGCGACTTATCCCTGGCAAATCTTACGTACAGAAGATGGGGGGCAAACCTGGCAGGATGTATCGCCCAGTGATTTGCCAACGGCACAGCTATTTTCATTGAATCGCCTTGATGCGTGGATCGTTCAGGCACAACCTGATATGCTTTATCGTACCCAAGACGGCGGCCTGACATGGGAAATCTTCCAACTTCCCTTTACGAATAGCAAGATTAAGTTTTGGGACGCATCCACCGGATATGCCGTGGCAACTCCTAACGGGTGTGGAGCAGGGTCTTGTCTTGTAGAACTCTACCAATCCAGCGACGGTGGGGAAACCTGGCGACAGGTCATGCTTAATAGTCCCTATACACCACCAACCAATGGTGGCGTATTTCCTGGTGCTATTTCAATAATTTCTGGACAACACTTCTCTATGAATAATCCTTCCACCCTTTGGCTGACGGGTGGATTATGGGTCAATGACCAGCACGGAAACACCCTTCCTTTTTGGGTCAGTTGGGACACAGGAACCAGCTGGCAGCCCTTACAATTCCCCATGCCAGACGGTGCGCCAGGAAGTGGTATTCCCAAAGAAGTTAGTCCTCCGATATTCTTAAATGATCATGAGGGATACCTCGCGACCTGGTATACAGATGACACAGATGGAATAAATCCACAGGGTTTTATGGCCTTTTTTTATACGGAAGACGGTGGGCAAACCTGGGTAGCACGACCTGGCGTTGTCCCCATTGCACCTTATCGCGGCAATTTTGACATCGTTTCCCCTACCGATATTTTTGTTCTTTGCGAAAAGACCCTCTGTGTAACCCATGACGGGGCGCAAACTTGGCAGACAATTGCATCCAATATCCAATTTGAAAGCAGGGAAGACCAATCAATCTCTGTCTTGGACTTTGTCAGTCCATCTATAGGGTGGATATTCATCAATCAAGGCGAAGGACAGGGAACCCTATTGAAAACCACAGATGGCGGTGTAACGTGGGAACTCTTTCAATACACTGTAAAGTAAGAAACCCGAAATTTTTTTCGCCAGGAGACACTCAGGATTTCAAGTGGAAACTTCGGATTTCTGCCCTGTCGAACAAACTGTAATGTTTTCCCTTGAAAATTACAGAGTTTTCTTCTTTTCCAGCAAACGTAGCTGTTGGATTTGTGCTTGCTCATAGGTAACTTTCGGAAACCTACGATTTATTCGTCTTTCCCTCAACTCAATCCAGGCGTTACGAATGTTTTTGATGGTCAAATTGTTTAATCCCATATACCCTTTCAATACAATCTCATCAACATATTCAAGTGCGGAATCATCGTCCCCTTTTCTTAGCAATTGATCTACTTTTTCGTAGTCAATGTTGATTTTTCCGTTGTACGGGATTGGCAATTGCTCGGCTTCTCTTGGTTCTAGCTCTAAAACTCCCCCTCCGTAACTTCGTCCCCCTACCTCTGCCGAGGCCAGGGTAAGGGAGTTGAAACAAATCGCGGCTAGTTTTTCTGGGTAGGTTCCATTAATAAACCTTACCCGATGGATCGTATCTGTGGAAGTGGCTCCTGCGCGATTTACTACCAGTAACGGGTATCTGTGGATTTGACGGTACATAAAAGCATGTGGGGCATAAATAGACGGCACATCAAACCACCGTTTTCTGTTTCGACATTTATAGCCTTCATGAACCTTCTCCGTTTCCCCTTGTAAGATATATTCATTTAGTTTTTGCGGGAAATCATCAGGTTGAATATTGGTCAGGTTGAGCAAATATGCACGTTCAGATGATTGATATTGTTCAAAGTCCGTTTCGTCAAAAGTAATTGATTTTAAGGCCGATGTTTTCCCAACTACCGGTAACGAAAAGTTTTCAGCGAATAGTTCTTGCCGTTGTTGATCCGTGACGAGAAAAAAATTATTTCGCCCGGTTACTACGCCAACATCCACTTGTGCCAATTTACCCAAAGAAATCACTTGCTTTGATTGTTGCGCCTCATCTAAAGCAGAGAACGATGCCTCAGAGAGAAAAAGAGCGGTCCATTTCATGCCAGGGTGTGAATGTTTCCCTGGAATATGTGCAACGGCATCGTCAAGATTTGCTGACTTAACCAAACTGTTGCCATCCTCAAATTCTATGGTGTGGATATCAGACTCTAATAAAGAAACTTGTCGCTTCCCTTCCGCAAGTAGCAAGACCACTTCCTGTTGAATCTCTGGAAATATGAGTTTCCGAAAACCGATAATGACAATATGCGAAAATTGTGACGCAAGCCGATTCCGAAGTTCAGTTGCATACCCAACTTGGAGTAACTCGGCAGGTAACACCATGGCAAGTCTTCCCCCCTCATCCAATAACTCTATACTCAATTGAACAAAAGCCGACCATACATTTGCTAGTTTGGTGGGATTGTAACCAGCACTTTTAAGCTGCCCAAAGGCTTTTTGTCGGCTGTCTTCATTAAAGTGTTGAAATCGAATAAATGGAGGATTCCCGATGATTACGTCAAATTTATTTTCGTTTTGCAGCCTGGCATAAACTTCAAAGAAATCAGCCGCAATAAATTCAATTTCAACAGACGGAGAAAATTCAAAAGCTCGTTTTTTTGCCTTTTCTAGTTCCAAAGGCTCAATTTCAATAGCTGTGACTTTGGGAGAAACTTTATGCCCCAGTTCCTCTAGCCAAGCTACCCTTTGTAAAAGCGACACCAAGAAATTCCCATCTCCGCAACTAGGTTCTAAAATTTTCTCCATCCCATCGCGAATAGCCCAATTGGTTACATATTGGGCAAGTTCCAACGGGGTGTAATAACCGCCACGTAATTTCTGTCGCTCGATTGGCTGTTTGTTTGACGAGAATTGCTTGTTCATAGATTAGAGTTCAAATTCTAATCTATCTCGCTAAATTTAAGATGAACATTTACCCATCCTGGCTATGAGGGGGTAAGCCTTTATACCGGTTCAAATAATGAGGAAAAAGAATCTCTGGAAATTTCTCAATGCGTAAAATTGAACTTGAGTTGGGGATAGTCTCGCTAATTATCCCCGTTTCAGGGTCCCACACGATCAAAGAAATAGCTTCTGCTAAATGTGCTTGATCAAGAACATCTTTCCTTGCCCCCAAGCGTTCTAACGTCCGTACCATATCAAATGCCTGTCTGGCCCCCAATGCAGGTTGAGGAACAACGATGATAAAAGCTACCACGGCATAAGGGAATCGCGTATGAATGGTGGTTGACTCGGTAGCCAAATCATTAATCATATTCTGCCAGTTCTTGCCAATACTCTTTCCTTCGTTAAGCGTCTTGCTGTCAAAAGCGACTCGTGGCCCATCAGGACGATAGGCAACGTCATAGTTCTGTGGCCTCACACCGCCAATGATCCGAACTGCGCCAACTTCAACACAATCGGCTAGAGGAGGTAGTAAAGAATGTGCATTGGGTTTTACAACTGGAATATTTCCCAGTGCACTTGCCAACGAACGTCCAAAAGCCAGATCAATAAAAGATGCGAAATTTACACTTTGTTGACGGTCAAAACAAAACTGAGCCTTTGTTTTTTGATTCTCTGGATTTACCTGCCCTAACCAAAGCTGTCCCCATCTTCTTAATTCATTTTGGGATATTTGTAACGCGGGCATCGTATTGGCTAATGTAGGCATATATTCCTCATATATTTCTGAAAATTTCCCCAATGGGTACATTTAGGGTTTTTGCTAATTTCTCGATGTTTTTCAGGGTGATATTTCTTTCCCCTCTTTCTACTGCTCCAACGTACGTTCTGTGTACCCCCGCAAGCAACGCCAGTTGTTCCTGACTTAAGCCACGTTCAAGTCGAATTTTTCGAATAGTCTCGCCAAACTGTTTCAACACATCCATTTTGTAAGTGTATCGCTATGCTACTTGTAAGACGACTGCATAAAAGTAGCACCCTGCCCAAAAAAATAACTCCGCGAAGTTAACCTCGCGGAGTTATTTTTATTTGGAACATATGAAACTTACGGCTTCAAATACTTCTCAAACAACTCCACAATCGCGTTATAACACCGTACCCGATTCTCAAACTTCAACACATCATGCCCCTCATCCTCAAACATCAGATAATCCACCTCTTTCCCCATCCCGCGTAACTCTTCCACTAACATGGCGGACTCTGGCTCCACCACGCGGGGGTCATTTTTGCCCTGGATGACGAGCAGGGGGCAGGTCATTTGGTGGATGTAGGTTTTCGGGGAACGTTCGGCCATGAATTCCGGTTCGGTTTCGGGGTTGCCGATCAGGAGGGCAATGAGGGGTTTCCAGGTGGCAGGAACACGCTGGGCGAAGGTGGTCAGATCGTAGGGGCCGAACATATCGCAGGCGGCAGACCACAGTTCGGGGTGGCGCCCCGCGAGGGTCAGGGTCATGTAGCCGCCGTAGGATCGGCCCACGACTGCCGCGCGGGAGGTGTCCAACCGTGCGTCTTTGGGGAGCACTTCCGTCATCGCGTGGACGTGGTCGAGGCGATCTTGTCCGCCCCAATCTTTCACGACCCGGTTGGTGTAATCGAACCCGTAGCCCGTACTGCCCCGCACATTGGGGACAAAGACGGCGAACCCGTGCAGGGTCAGTTGTTGGATCAGCGGCATGGAAAACCACGAAAAGTCTGGGTGTTCCTGCCCCTGTGGGCCACCGTGGACGTACACCACGACCGGGCGTTTGCCCTGGAACCCGAGCGATGCGTGGGGCAGGTACAACCGCGCGGAGACCCGCAACCCGTCGAACGAGGTGAACGAGGCATCTTCGCCCTCGGACAGAATCCCGTCGGGGAGGCCGAGGACGCGTTCGCGGGTGTGTTGTTTGATCTGGTCGCGGTTCGGGCCTTCGAGGGTGTAAATTTGCGGGGGGGTGGTGGCAGTGGTGAAGGAGAGCACGTAGCGGTCGGTGGTTTTGTTGTAGTTGAACCCTTTCAGCACGCCGTTGGCCAGTTGCCCCTGCCCGACGAGGACGCGGTCGAGGTGTAGGGTGAGCGTGTCGAGGTGGAAGGTGGCCTCGTACAGCCAGGTACAGCCATCAATGTTGTAGGTGACAAGGTAGTGGTCGCCGTGTTGGTGCTGGAAGAGTTCCAACACGCCCGCACCGGTGTGAACCTGCCCGGTGATGGTGACGGGTTTGGGTTCGCGGGTGTCGAGGGGGAGGAGCGCGACGCCGTAGGTATCGCTGAAAATGGAGTTGAAAAAGAGCAGGGCGCGGTCGTTGTCCACGAAATGACATTCGCCGATGCTGTTCGGGGGGATTTGCTGGCCGGGGGTGCGCTCCGAGAGGGGCACACCGTAGATGGGTTTGCGTTCGTCCGAACCGTTTTCCTTCATAAAAATGACGATGTCGCCCGCGCCGTAGCCGTCGCCGGTGATGACTTTGGTGTAGTCGGCGTTGGAACCAATCGGAAAGCCGCCGTACATGCTTTCGTCCAGTTTGACGATCTCGCCCGTTTCCAGGTTGGCGCGGTAGCCCCGGTTGATCGGCTCGACGCGGGAGGAAGCCCAAAACCAGACGGTGTTGGTGTCCGCCTCGGCGTGGATGAGGTTGACCTGGTGCTGGGCGAAGGTGTCCGCGAAAACCGGTTCCGGGTAACCCCCATGCATCGGAACGAGCATCGGTTGATAAGCCTCGTTGCCGTTGTCGTCTATCATCACCAGCACTTTGCCGAGTTTGGGGAAGACTTTGTACGACATACTTTCGTGCATGAGGGTGGGGTTTTGCAGGGCGATTTGGGGGGGGAGCAGGGGTTCGGGCACGCTCCCGCCGTAGTCCATCGCGTACAGGCTCATGTGGCCGCTTAGGTTGCTGATGAAGAAAATGCGATTTCCAACGATCTGCGGGACGAGGAAAAGGCGGGCGGAGAGAAGGGATTCGATTCGGTACATTTTGGGGAACTCCTGAAAAATAGTGAATGGTGAATAGGGAATGATCAATGATTAATTTTTTAAACTTCCGCCGATTGCGCCACCGCTTTCGGCTGGGGCATTTCGACGCCGCGGAACATCAGCGCGGCGATAAGCCCGGCAGAGGCGACCACGACTCCGCTGACGATGAACACTGTCCGTACCCCCATCGCGTCCGCCAGCACGCCCGCGGCGGCCATCGAGATCAGGTTGGCGGTGGTGATGACGGCGTTGTTCGCCGCGCCCGTGCGCCCACGCACCTCATCGGGCACGGCGGTTTGGGCAATCGTCTGGGCGGACGCTTGCAAGGGGGTGATAAACAACCCCGCTCCAAACAGAATCGCCAGCAACTGCCACGCCGCCGAGACGCCGGACAACAGCCCAATCGTCACCCCCACCCCGACGAACGACACCGCCAAAATTTGCGTGGGTTTGAACTTCGCCGCCAGCCCCGCGAGGACCGCCCCGCTCAAGATCATCGCCGAAACCTGGGCAAATTCCACGCCCGCGAACCACGTTTCGGGGATTTGCAAATCGTTGACGATCAGGGGCACCAGCAGAATGTTGACCGCCCCCAGCCCAAGCATGGTGACCGCGAGAGCCAGGATTGTCCCCGCGAGGACCCGGTTCCCGAACGTGATCCGCAACCCGCCGACCAGCTCGCCGAAGATCACTTTCGGGGATACGGCGTCCGTTTTGGGGGCGGTTTGCCGTTGGTAGTGGATGAAGGCGACCAACGCCAGGGCGATGAAAAACGTCAGGGCATCGATCACAAACGCGGGCCAATACAGATCGAGTGCGCCGATCATTGCCCCTGCCGCCGCCGCGCCCAACAGCCCGAACATGATCTGGGTCATCTGCGTCAACGAGTTGGCGGCGAGTAGCCCTTCGCGGGGGATGAGGTTCGGGATGAGGGCACTCCGTGCGGGGTTGAAAAACGTGCCAATGCTGGCTTGCAAAAACCCAATCAGGTACAGTAACCAGAGTTTTTCCGGCGCATCCACCAGCACAAACCCCAACACCAACACGCCCCGGATCAGATCGGAGACGATCATCACCCGTTTGCGATCCCAGCGATCCACGTACACGCCCGCAATGAGGCCGAACGTGAGCGTGGGCAGGGCAAGGACAATTGCCATCGTCGCGAGCGCGGCGGTGGACCCGGTCAGGTGGTTGACGAGCAACAGCAACGCGAGGTTGGTCATGCTATCGCCAAAGTTCGAAATGCTCTGACCAATCCAAAGCAGGCGAAAGTCACGGTTCCGCAGAAGGTCGCGGGGGGTGATGCGGGTTGGGGTGTCAGTCATCGGGGGTAAGCTCCAAATCGAGGTGGGAAACGGCGGGTTTGTCTCCAAACACGGGATGAAACACGACCGTAAACCCAAAAATAAAACTTTCTTCACCTTCGGGGGCGGACATGTTATGGAATTCGTCCATCAGAGCGAGAAGTCGTCGGTTGAATTCTTCGGCCTGGAGGAGCGAGATACGGGCGTTTTCACGGGTGATCTGCCCCTGTACGCCTTTAAATTTCCGCGCGGTTTCGTCATCGGTCATGATGTTTTTGACCAGCCGCACCATGTCCGCACGGGTTGAATCGAGGGTGCTGTCCAATAGGGAGATGATCGCCTCGGCTCTTTCATCTGTGCTTGTCCCGGCAGAGAACAGTTCCCGGTCAATGGTGATGCTGTGGGCGGTGACCTGGTAGTGCTTTTCGATGATGCCGGAGACGATTTGAGTGTCGGCGATAGTGATCAGGCCGTGTTTTTCCAGCATGTTGATGTGGTAGTAGAGTTTGGACGCGGGGGTGTCCACTTCTTCGGCGAGTTGCTTGACGGTACGCAGTTCGCCCAGTTGGTTGGCGAGGCCGATGCGGTCAATGATCTGCATCCGCAAGGGGTCACTGACGACTTTTAGGGTTTCCAGGTCGGTGATGGTGTAGAGGGGGTTGATTGGAAGGATTTTTAACATGGGGTTTTGTTGTGATGGTTGAGTTATTTTTATCGTAAAAATTATTTTTAATGACGTAGAAGATTTTAGCGGGTTGAGAGGGGGCTGTCAAGAGGGAATTTTCAACTTTAAATAGCTCTGCCCCACCTCTGTGGGGCAGAGCTATTTAAAGCAAAGTTCAATGAAATTTAAGTGCTAGACGGGGTTCTCGGCAAGTTTAGGCCGCCAAAGCCATAACAACACAATAAACAGCGTCGCGTTAAACATCGGGAAAACGGCATTCATAAAATTCACCACGCCCGTAAAGGTGTAAAACAACCCTGCGGCCAGATCAATGACCTGGATCAGGATCATGTTGTTGATCCAAAACCGGTTTTCCTCCGGTGCCCGGGCGATGGCAAACATCCCGACCCCATACGCCAGGAACCGCGCCGCCAACATCCCAAACATATAATTGTTGTCCGGCACCGAAGCCGATAGCCCCATCAACACCAGAAACGCCGAGGGAGCGACCAAAAAGCCGATCCCCAAAATCAGTTGGACCACGCCAATCAGCCGCAAGAGGGTTTTTAACTTGTTCATTTTGAGACTCCTATATAGATATACTTAATATTTGTTTTGTTTAGTTTAGGTTAAAAAAATTTATTCGTTCAATTTGTGGACTAAATCTTCAATCGTCATTTGGGCCAATTGGGTTTTCATCACCTCCTCCGCAGATTGCAGATGGGCAAAAATTTCTTCCTGGGCGCGAGTGGGTTTGGGGCCGGTAACTTGCACCTGCAAATCCAACCGAAACAGGGGACGTTCACTTTCGATGGCGTTAAAAATCTCCAACAGCGTGATACTCGCCGCCGGTTTCGCCAGTCGGATGCCGCCCCGACTGCCTTCCCGCGTCTCGATCAGCCCGGCCCGGTTCAAACTTTGCAGGATTTTGACCGCACTCGGTTGGGCAATGTTCAAGTCATCCGACAATTGTTTCGTCGGCACAAAGTCAAACATGCCCTGCTGAATTTTGTCAGCCACATATAAAACGGCGATAATCGCCTGGGTGTACGCGAGAGAGTAGCTCATAATAAGTAAACTAAATATATAGTATATCTAATTCCCCAATTTGTCAAGAAGAAATTATAATTTTCCTCCATGCCCCCTGCCCTTGCGGTCTTCCTCATTCTCTTTCTTGCCATCTTCACCCAAAGTGTGCTGGGGTTTGGCTCGGCCCTCATTTCGATGGGCGTGCTCTCCACCCTCCTCGGCCTGCAAACTGCCGCCCCGTTTTTCGCCCTCATCGCCCTTGTCCTCGAAATCATCCTCGTCATCCACTATCGCCACGCGCTCAACCTGCAAAACGTCTGGAAACTGACCGTCGGCTCGCTCCTCGCCACCCCGCTCGGCCTGTACGCCCTCAAAACCCTGCCCGAACAATTCACGTTGACCCTCCTCGGCGTGCTCCTGATCGCCTACGCCCTCTACGCCCTCAGCGGCCTGCAACTCCCCGAACTCCACCACCCCGCCTGGGCGTACAGCCTCGGCTTTCTCTCCGGGCTGATCGGCAGTGCATACAACACCGGCGGCCCGCCCGTCATCATCTACGGCAACTGCCGTCGCTGGTCCCCTGCCGAATTCAAAGCCAACCTGCAAGGCTTTTTCCTCGTCAACAGTCTCGCCATCGCCCTCGGGCACGGGCTGACCCACAGCTACACCCCCGCCGTCTGGCAATACGTGGGCGTCGGCCTGCTCGCCACCGTTCTCGGCATCCTGGCCGGAACCCGCCTAGACCGCTTTCTTAACCCGGTATTGTTTCGGAAAATTGTGCTTTTAGGGTTAATCCTCCTTGGCATCAATTTACTGATTTGAGATCGATTGGATGAATCAAATGCGCGCGATGCCCCTCACCGCCCACCACCCTGCGGAAACCCACCCGCTCACACTGTCCGAACGGAACATTCCCCACCCCACGCGGGGGGAATTGCTCCTGCGCGTGATCCTGTGCGGCGTGTGTCACACCGACCTCCACACCCTCGAAGGCGATATCCATCCTCCAAAACTGCCCGTTGTCCCCGGACATCAGGTAGTGGGCGTGGTGGAAGAAATGGGCGAACCGCTCCCGGGCGGCACTGGCGTGCCTCACTACGAACGGTTAAAGGTGGGGGATCGGGTCGGCGTGCCCTGGCTGTATTCGGCCTGCGGGACGTGTGAATTTTGCCTGCGCGGGTTGGAAAATCTCTGCCCTAACGCCAAATTTACCGGATTTCACGTGGATGGGGGCTATGCCGATTACATGATTGCCGACGCGCGCTACGCCCTGCCCCTGCCGGATGCCATTTCTGACGAACAGGCCGCGCCCCTGCTCTGTGCGGGAATCGTCGGCTACCGCTCCCTCAAATTGGCGGACATCCAACCGGGAGAACGCGTGGGATTGGCAGGGTTTGGGGCGAGCGCGCATTTGTGTTTGCAGGTGCTCAATCATTGGGGGTGTGATGCGTTCGTGTTCACCCGGTCGGCGGGGCACCGCGCCCACGCGCGGGAACTGGGCGCGGTATGGGCAGGGGCCGTTGAAGACAACGGGGACGCGGGGGAAACGCCGGGGGTAGCGCTGGATCGGATCGTGGTGTTCGCTCCGGTCGGGGCACTGGTTCCTGTCATGCTGGAAAAACTCCGCCCCGGTGGGACGCTGGCCCTCAACGCCATTCACATGTCCCCCATCCCGGAATTTCCCTATCATCTTTTATGGGGTGAGCGGACGGTGCGAAGTGTCGCCAACGCGACGCGGCAAGATGGAGTAGAATTTCTCAAGTTGGCCGCCGAAATTCCGATCCGGGCGACGACGACGGTGTACCCACTCGAACGGGCGAACGAGGCTCTGCTCGACATGAAACATAGCCGGATCAATGGGGAAGCGGTATTAATGATGTAGAACAAGTTTGTACCTTGTTCTCGCAAGTTGCAAACTTGCGCTACAAAAAAGGAAAAACGATGCAAGCTATCGAAATGCTCTTTCAAATTCGCAGTCTCATTGCCAGGGCGGTGGATGGGCTGTCCGAAGACGCTTTTTTTACCATTCCCTCTGGTTTTGACAACAACATCGCCTGGAATCTCGGGCACATTATCGTGACCCAACAGGCGCTCCTGTACCGGCTCTCCGGCCTGCCGCTGTACGTGTCCAAAGAGCAGGTGGCGATGTTCCGTACGGGCACGTCCCCCGCAGATTGGAGCGAAAAGCCGGACATCGCCGGGTTGCTCGTTCAGCTTGCCGATCACCCGCAGAAACTTGTGGAAGATTATCATGTAGGCAAGTTTCAAACCTACCAGCCTTACACGACCAGCACCGGGGTGACTTTGAATTCATTCGAAGATGCCGTCGCGTTCAATTGTTTCCATGAAGGGTTGCACTCGGGGGCGATCCTGTCCCTGAAAAATTTTCTAACCCCTTAAGGTAGGGTGGACGTGAAAGATGAAATTTTTGCGTTTAACCTCGCCTACGTCCACCCCGCCTGGGTCAAAGTGAATGTATGAATAATCGCATTGCCCTCTTTGTCACCTGCCTCGTTGACCAGATCATGCCCGAAGTGGGCGTGGCAACGGTCAAAGTTTTGCGCCGTACCGGGTTTGATGTGGATTTCGGGTACGAAATCACCTTTCCCACCGCCCAAACCTGTTGCGGCCAACCGTTTTTCAACTCCGGCTTCCGCGCCGAAGCGATCAACCTCGCCAAACGCACCATCGAAGTCCTCGAACCCTACGAAACCATCGTCCTCCCCAGCGGGTCCTGCACCGCGATGATCCGCGTCGAATACGCCCACATGCTCGAACACGAGCCGGATTGGTGCGAGCGGGCGAAGCGGGTGGGAGCGAAGACGTTTGAATTAAGTGAATTTCTCGTGACTCATGAAAACGTGAAACGTGAATTTCTCGCCCAAACTTCAAAAATCACGCATCACGAGTCACGCATCACGTATCATGACTCCTGCCACATGTGCCGCTTCCTCGGCCTGCGCGACGAACCGCGCGAAGTCCTCACCCAGGCGGGGTGCGAAATCGTAGAAATAGACGAATCCGACCGGTGTTGCGGGTTTGGCGGGCTGTTTTCCATGCGGATGCCGGAAGTGTCCCGCGCGATGACAGAAGACAAACTCCGCCGCGCCGCCGAAACAGGGGCGAAGACGCTGGTAACGGCGGATCCAGGGTGTTTGATGCAGATGCGGCGAGTCCAGGGGATGGGGGAGAGGGAGAAAAGGGGAGAGGGAGAAAAGGAGAAGGGGATGGAATTAAAGCATCTTGCGATTTTGTTAGAGGAACTTACCCGATGAAAACCATAACCAACCAACAGACTGGTAGCACCCTGAGCGGAGGGTTTTGCCTGCGGCTTTGGGCAGGCGAAAACCGTAGTCGAAGGGTGCGGGGTGTGGCACAATGACCACTTCCATCCGCCAATTCCGCCAATCGGCCTTCATCGCTATTGAAGATATTCGCCTGCAAACCGCGCTGGAAAACGCCACCGGACGGTTTCGCGCCGCCCGCGCGACCGCCCTCGCCGACCTGCCTGACCCCGACGCGATGCGGGATCATTTCAAAAAGGTCCGCGCCGCCACCATCGCTAACCTCGCCGAACATCTCGAAGCCTTCGAGCGCAATGCCACCGCGAACGGGTCGCACGTCCACTGGGCACGCGACGCCGCGGAAGCCCGCCAGATCGTCCTCGACATCGCCAAAAAGCATGGGGTCACGATGGCCGCGAAAAGCAAATCCATGGCGACTGAAGAAATCCACCTCAACGCCGCCCTGAGCGAAGCCGGAATCGCCCCCGTTGAAACCGACCTCGGTGAGTGGATCGTGCAACTGGCCGAAGAACCGCCCTCCCACATCATCGCCCCCGCCATCCACAAAACGAAAGAGCAAGTCGCTGACCTGTTCACCAAAGAGGCCGGGCGCGAAATCCCCGCCGACATCCCTACCCTGACCGCCGAGGCCCGCCGGATGCTCCGCGAGAAGTTCCTCGCCGCCGGGATGGGCATCAGTGGCGGGAATCTGGGCGTGGCGGAAACGGGGAGCATTGTCCTCGTCACGAACGAAGGCAACGGGCGCATGGTCACGAGCCTACCGCCTGTGCATATCGCGGTGATGGGCATCGAAAAAATCGCCCCGACCTGGGATGAAGCGGCGTTGTGGCTGGCCTTGTTGGCGCGCAGTGCGACGGGTCAGCCGCTTTCGATTTATACAAGTATCGTGACTGGGCCTGCCACTCACCCGCCTGCCCCCTCTCCCGCGGGGCGAGGGGGAGACTCCCCTCTCCCGGATGGGAGAGGGGCTGGGGGTGAGGGGGACGTAGACGGCCCGCAGGAAGTCCACATCGTCTTGCTCGACAACGGACGAAGCAAACTAATCGGCACGAAGTACGAGGAGATTTTGCAGTGCATCCGGTGTGGGGCGTGTTTGAACGTCTGCCCGGTGTACCGCGAGGCGGGCGGGCACGCGTATGGAAGTCCGTACAGCGGGCCGATTGGTGCGGTGATCTCGCCCCTGTTGTTCGGTCTGGAAAACTTTGCCGGACTGCCCCAGGCCAGTTCGCTGTGCGGGGCGTGCAAGGATGTGTGCCCCGCGCGGATTGACCTGCCCCGGATGTTGGTCGAACTCCGCGGCGATGAAGTGGCGAGCGGCCTGCTCCCCTGGTGGGAGGCGATGGCGGAGCGCGGCGCGGCGATGATGATGGGGGATGCGACGTGGATGCGCGTGGGGTTGGGTTTTGGGCGTGTTGGACAGGGGATTTTGAGCGATGATTTGCCGAGGTTGGCGAAGAAGTCGTTTCGGAAAATGTGGGCAGATGGCGATGTAAAGTAAGGAGCTAGAAAATGACCGCACATGATCAAATCCTCCAAACCCTCCGCACCAACACCCGCGCGACAACCCTCCCCGTGCCCTGGCGATCTGACCGTCACTTTGTCGACCCCGCCGGGCGTTTCACCGAGGCCCTCACGAAAGTAAAAGGCTATGTCCACCGCGCCCGGACAATGGATGATGCCCTGGCGCAGGTGGGCGCGTTGTTCACCGACTTGAACACCCATTCCGTCGTCTACAACGATGAATCGCCCCTCGACGAAGTTGCCTGGACGGAACGATTCCCGGAAATCCAGTTCCGCAGTCCCCAACAAATGCCTGACCGGCAGGCATGGCGCGCGCTCTGTGCCACTGCCGACGTGGGGATCACGTCCGCGGACGCGGCGCTCGCGGAAACCGGGTCGCTCGTTGTGTCCAGTGGACCGGGCAAGTCCCGGATGGTTTCACTCCTGCCGCCTGTGCATATCGCCATTGTGCCAATGGAACGGCTCACGATGGATATTTTTACCTGGAAAGAAGCCCATTCCCGCCAGTTTCCCGCGAACACGGTGCTCATCAGCGGGCCGAGCAAAACGGCGGATATTGAGCAGACGATGTCTGTGGGAGTGCATGGGCCGAAGAAGTTGGTGGTGGTGTTGATGGGGTAGATTTGTGCTACAATTTTTAGTGTTATTCGACTTAAGAAAAGCAGGTATCCTATGATTACAAACGAAACTGGACAGTTACTCCATAATAAAGCGGTGCAAGGGATGGATTTACTACCGGAAGAACGGGTGCAACTACAAGAGTGGTATGAATATTTAGATCGAGAGGAGATGAAACTGTTAAAACTAAATTCGGGGACGCCACAAAGTTCATCATTACAGAGCCAGGTGGATAAAACCGTTGCACAATTTTCCGTTGTCAGTAAGCGTATCCAGGAACTCGTATCTGAAAATGATACTTTACGGACAGAAAACGCCCTTTTACGTCAAAAACTTGCACAGTTGATTGCTCAGCCTGCATGACCATTTCACCCTCCCTTCGTCAAGAAGTGCGTGCTCGCGCAAATTTTGCGTGTGAATTTTGCGGGGTAACAGAAACCGATACGGGTGGTGAATTGACGGTTGATC
>JABWBV010000482.1 GCA_013359445.1 Anaerolineales bacterium
TTAGAGAGGATACTTCCCGAAAAAAAGGGTGAAAGGGGGATGTACATCCCCCTTTCACCCTTTTTTTCGGACTAATTTTTACCCAGGCTCAGTAGTAAAAAAAAAGACCCTAAAGTTAATTAGGGTCTCAGGATGCCGAAGGTGGGAGTCGAACCCACACTCCAGTAATTGGAACTACGCCCTGAACGTAGCGCGTCTGCCAATTCCGCCACTTCGGCATGTGCGGCGTATTGTACACGGATTTAAGACCGTGTCAACTGTTGCGAATCATTCCACCGGGAAAAAAAACTGAAACACCTTTCCCAAACGTCCGGCCCAGGCCCCCTCATTGTGGCCCGCACCATGATCGAGATAGTATCGGAAATCCACGCCCTCTTCATACCCATTCTCCAACAACGCGTCCCGCGCGGCCCGCGTATCGCGTTCGCCATCGTAATGGGTCCCGCTATCCAGCCACAGCCGGAGATCACGCCGTTCCCCATGCCGAAAATGTTCGATGGTTTCTAAGGCCCCCTCCTGATTCCGGGTGATCCAAAAGGACGGCGACATAATGGCATGGTGCCGGGCAAAATCCGGGTGATCCCAGGCAATATAGGCCGAAAACAAGCCCCCCATCGAAGACCCTACCGTCGCGGTATTCTCACGCCCCACGAGTGAACGAAAGTGCCGGAGCACATACCGTTGCACTTCGTTTTGATAATACATCAAGGTCCGATGCGCCCGCCCATACACCGGACGCGGACGGCTTTGCAGGCGTTCTACCTTGCCAATTTCCTTTTCCGGTTTGCGCGGAGAACGGCGGGCGCGAGTGTATAGCGTCATATACGGAGGCAAATACTCGGCAATCCGGCTTCGACTGCCATTTGCCACCCCCACAATCAGACACTCCCGCATTTTTCCCTGTGCAATCAACAAATTCGCCGTCATGTCCGCTTTCCATGACCCGGAAAAACTGTCTTCTACATAGGTTTCAAAGACATTTTGCCCATCGTGCATGTAAATCACCGGATAATGGCGGTGCGTGTGTTCATCATACCCGCGCGGCAGGTACACGTACAACGGGCGGGTGGGCAAAGTTCCAATAAACCGAGGAATCTTCATCACCCGTGGCGGAGAAACTTTCGCGGCGGGAAAATAGCTATAAATTTGCCCATCCTGTAGCAAAAGGATACGCAACTGCGTGGAATAAAATCGGTCCGGGCCGGGGGGATCGTAGTGCCCTTCGCTCAATTTGATCCGAAACTTGAGGTCCCCGTTGGCAGGGAAACTGGCATGAGCCAACCAGCGTTTTTCGCCGGAGGCCCGCCCTTCCGCGGCGGGTTGGAAAGCCACCTGCCGAAGCCCCAGTTCCGGGTCTTTAAACTCCAGACACGGGTTGGGATAAGCAGTCAAATAATGGACGCGCCCCTCAACACGCGGGGCAAGTAAATGTTCTGATGACATAAAAGCGATTTTACTTGAGGTGGACAGGGATGTCGTGCTTTTTTACCCTTACTTTACTCCCCATTTACCAGCCCTGGAACCAAAATTTCAGCACTTCTTCCACCGGTTTCCCGTGAACCGACAACGAAGGGTCTGCAAGCGCCGCGGGAGGATAATACCCCCGTGCAATCACCCCGGCAATCCAGGGCCGATCATTCACCACTTCCAACATCGCCGCGTAGAGCGCCCACTGTTCAGCCAAATCGAGCGTGATGTTGGCCGGGGCGGCGTTTGGCTGGGAAAGCGCCGTGAAAGAGAGGCACCCCCCTTCCGGGCCGGGCAAACACCCGGTCATCGCCCCATCCGCCGCGGGATACCCCATCGCCAAAACCACCGGCTTTTGATAATTCACCGCAAATGGCTGAACAAAATTATCCAATAACCGCGCCGCCTCTGCACGGAGGGCCTCAATCGGCGCCTCCACTTGCACCGCCAATTGGGGTGACCAAAGCAAATAAATGACATCCACCTGATCCAAAAACGGCGGAGGGTTTTGAAGCCCCTGCGGATACGGCAAAGCCCACGCCACCTTCCCACCAAACTGCGCCCGCACCTCGTTCAGAATCCCCCGCCAGCGTTCTTCCGCATTGGCCGGAACATTCGACGTAAACCCATCGGCCATAAACCCATTCGGCAGGGCAGGATTGAGCCAGTCCCCGCCCCAAACAAGCGTCTCCACCCCACTTCGTTGAGCCAGGCTGGCATGGTGCAGGGCAAACGCCTCATACGCGTCAAACCAATCCAGCCACCAGACCACATCGCGCGGCGCGGCTTCCCACCACAAATCCACCGGACTACCAAAACGCGGCCCAGGAAACAAAATCACTTTCAGCCCCCGCGTTTGTCCACCCTGCACCGCAGAGCGCAAATCCAACCAGGGCATATCCTCCCCTGGCAACACCTCAAAATCTATCGGATTGACCTGCACAAACGTCCAGGTAGGGGCCAGCACAACTGTATTACTCTCCAACGCACGAATATGATCAAACGCGGCAGGAAGATAAGAACCCCACGTTGGATGATATGCAGGCAGGAGTTCGACCCCGGACAAAAAAGCCTCCCCGCGCGGGAGGGGGGTCCCGGTCGGGATAACCCCGGTTTCCGCGATGGGCCATTGCCACGCGTTGACCTTATCCGTCAGCGAGAGAAATTCCGTACCGAGGGTGAGCGCGCGCCCGGTGGCCGTTTGTCCGGGGGTGTCGATGTCGTCCGCACTGCCGCATTGATCGTTGCGGCAATACCGATAGGTCACGTTGCCCAACACATCCAACGGGCTAGAGAGCAAATAGACCCAATGATTGGGTTCGAGTTTCCACATCGGCAGGGGTTGCGTCCAGCCCCAAGGATTTAGCTGTAAGGAGATCGTATCTTCCATAGGCGTGTCGGCGGGAACCACCACGTCAAACCAAACCGGCGCTTTGCCCACCGAAACCCAGGTTTCCACGGTGTCTTCCAAGATCAGGCCCTCGGGCGGGATGACCACCTCGCGCAGGGGCACCCCCCCCGACAAATCCCGCTCTGCATTCCAAAATCCGTCGCCCAGGGTGTACTTGTAGCGCAGAAAGGTTCCGGCGGGGAGTTTCATCGTGAGGGAATATTGTCCATCCGCTTGAAAAGCCATGACAGGCATCCGGGCGGCAGGCACACTCATGCCCCCATTCAGGTTGGCAAAGGTGTTACCAAACTGATAGAGGTTCCCGGCAATGCGAACCGGAATGGCCGGGATCGTATCTTCAGGCACAGAGAGGCGAAAGGTAACATCCACCAGAGTGGTGGGCATCACGGAGAATTCGGCGGGGGTGGAGGCGTTTTCCGCGACAATGGCGCCCTGCTGAAAGGTGTGGTAGGTCCCATCGAGGGCGTAGGCAACCAGGTTGTGCGTGCCAACAGGTAACCCCTCAATGTGAAACGCGCCATCCCAGGCGGTTAGGGTTTGCACGCCGCCAGCGGCAATGAGCAAGTTCGGGACAGGCTGTCCGGTGGTGGCATCGGTCACTTTGCCGAGAATCCGCCCGGCGGGCAGGGTGTAGAGGGTATCGTTCCAACGGGTGACGACATCGTGAACATTGGAGGGGCCATCCACTTTGTATAGGCGATAACGCACCTGACGCCCATCGTTCACGTGTTCTTCGGCGAGTAGGGTTCCCTGACGGGAATAGCGATATTGAATAACCGAACCAACGGGCAGGTCAAGCGTGATCTCGTAAATGAAGTCTTCTTTCTCTTCCATCAGGTAGCGGGTGGGGTTGATCGCCAGGCCGGTGACTTCGTCGAGCAGGCTGAACTGGATCGGTTGGCCGGGGGGGGTGTCGCGCGGAATGGTCACGAGAAAGGTGAAAGGGGTGAGCGGGCTTTCTGGGGCACCAACGAGGGGGGTTGTGACGGGGGTCGGGTTGGGCGGCGCGGCGATGTTACAACCGGTGAGGAGGAGGGCGAAAAACAGGAGGGGGAGGAGACGTTTAGGCATGGGCATCGAAAAAACGTAAAACGTAAAACGCAAAGGTAACGGGGAGTTCACATTTTACGCTTTACATTTCAGTATACAGTTCCTCTACCAATTGGAGCAACAATTCTACATTGGGAATTTTTGCGGTGGGAAGGCGCAGAGGCGCGCGGGTGGAACGTTCGACCGTTAAAAAGCCGCCGTGAACCCGCAGGCTGGTGACTTGTTCCCAGGGGAGGGTCTGCGAGCCTGTATCGAAGGTGGCGCGGTTGAAGCGCACGGGGCCAAAATATACCCACTGATTGGCCTGGAGTTGTTTTCGCAGTTCGGGGAGCAGAAGGGGGTAGAGGTGGGCTTTGATCGTTTCGGCCAACCCTGGCAGGTCGCGGAAGCGGTCATCGAGGGGGATGGGGCGTCCGGTGGTGGGATACAGATACAGGCGGCGGCGAGTGCGGAGCGTCAGGGTCAGCAGATGATAGCGGACATCTTCCACAGCCAGGCCTTGCAGGTTTTTCCAGGGCAAAGATTTTTTAGAGAAGCCCTGCAAAATAAGGCCCTTTTCGACGAGGAGGACGGCCCGGCGGGCGAGGAGGACAGCGCGGACGGTGAGGAAAAACAGGGGGAGGGCGGCCAGCGCGGCAGAGGCAAACCAGGGTTGACCCCAGGCAGTCATGGCGGCTGGCCCGAATTGCACATACCCCAGGTAAACTTCCCACAGCCCAAAGGCCAACAAGACCAGGGGCAAGGCCAGCGCGCCCAGAAAAAGGAGGGCATCTTCCCGGTTCATCGCCCGGCTAGGATAGGAGAGGGGAGCGGGAGAGGGCATGGGTTTGACAGGATTCAAGGGCTGGATTCAGGTGAAGGCGCGATTTTAAGCCCACATCATGCTTTGCGCGCGTTCCGATCCCGGCCACGTTGAGCCACGAAGGCGAGCGCAACCCCGATGTAATACACGCCGATAAGCGGCACCCAAACGAGGAGCATATTGATGATGTCCGTGGTGGGGGTGATCGCGGCGGCAAAGAGGGCGACAATGACAATGGCGATGCGCGCCTGATCGCGCAAAACGTGGGCCTGGATTAGCCCCATCGAAACCAGGACGTATACGATCAGGGGGAACTCAAAGGAGGCCCCTAACCAAAACATCAGGGCCAGGGCGAAAGAATAGTAGGACTCGGGGCGAGCTTCGAGTTGGAAAATGAAGTTCGAGAGAAAATTTACTGCGGGGGGCAGGAGAATGAAATAGGTGAACGCCATCCCCGCTAAAAATAGCATTGCGATGAGGGGGATGGAGGCGAGGCCCAAAAAGCGTTCGCGACGAGTCAGGCCAGGGGCGGCAAACAGCAAAAATTCCAGGGCGATGTACGGCAGGGCAATGGCAAACCCGGTGAGCATCGAAACCCGCATAAATACACCCACCGACTCGGTAACTTCAACCGCTTTGAGGGCGTCGATCCCGCCAATGGGTTCGGCTAATAGATTGAGCAGGCGTTCGGAGAAAGCGAAGGTGAGGGAGATGGCCAGAAAGAGGGCCACCGTGGCCCGGAAGAGGTGTTTTCGCAGAGCCACGAGGTGTTCCAGCACACTGCTGGGGTTTTCGATGGCTTTTCCGAGTGCGTCTACGACAGGTGCGTCGTCAATGTTTTCATCTTTGTGGAAGAGGGCACCGAGGTCGCGGAAATAACCAGGGATCCAGCCAAACAGGAACCGTAAAACACGCGCAAGGAAGCGAAAAGGGGCAGTGATGGTGCGCCAAAAGGCGTTCAGGCGGGCACGCATGAAGGCTCAGGATCAATCCGGTTGGGAGGGGGCTTCGGAAGGGGGAGGGG
>JABWBV010000483.1 GCA_013359445.1 Anaerolineales bacterium
GGCGCGAAACGCATCGGCAGATTCTGCGAGACTGACGCGCACACCTTTATTCCGCAGGGCATTGATAAATTGAACAATTCGTTCTTCCATAGCTACTCCGTGATGCGTGATTCGTGACTTATGATGCGTGATGCGTGAGATTAAGCTTCACGAATCACGCATCACGTATCAGTTTCTTCCCAAATATTTCGTCAAATCATCATCCCCTCTCCGGGGCGGGGCGGGTTTATTCAGTTGGCGTTTGGCTTTTTGGATGTCCGATTCGTGCTTGAGCAGGACGGTGATCGTAGTGTCGAGGGTCTTTTCGTCCAGATTCTTCGCGTTGAGGGCCACCAACGCCTTGGCCCAATCGAGCGTTTCGCTGATGCTGGGGGATTTGCGTAAATCCATCCCGCGCATCATTTGTACAACTTCGACCGCCTGCCGCGCCAGCTTCGGATTCAGTTCGGGGACTTTCAAACGCACGACCGCAAGTTCCTGATCCACGTTCGGGTAGCCGATGAACAGGTACAGACAACGGCGTTTGAGGGCCTCGGAGAGTTCGCGGGTGTTGTTACTGGTCAGGATCACCAACGGGCGATGCACAGCTGCGAGCGTGCCCAATTCCGGCACACTGATCTGGAAATCACTCAACACTTCGAGCAGAAAGGCTTCAAACTCAGCATCGGCGCGGTCAATTTCATCAATCAACAACACGGTCGGCTGTTCGCTCAAAATCGCTTTGAGTAGGGGACGCTGGAGCAAAAACCGCATCGAGAAAAAGACATCTTCCTCGTTCGCGAGCCGATCAGCCGCCTCGGTCAGGGTCACTGCGCCACTCAGGGTTTGCTGAAGCTGGTCGCGAAGCAGTTGGGTATACAGCAACTGCTTGGCATATTCCCATTCGTACAGGGCTTTGGTTTCGTCCAACCCTTCGTAACATTGCAGGCGGATGAGTTCCCGCCCGGTTGCCCCCGCGATGGCTTTCGCGAGTTCGGTCTTCCCCACCCCCGCGGGGCCTTCGGTCAGAAGGGGTTTGCCGAGTTGTTGGGACAGGTACATGATCGTGGCGATTTCATCATTGGCGATGTATTGTTGATCCCCCAGGCAATTTTTGAGGTCTTCAGGCGAGCGGAAGGTCGTGGTCATGGGACTCCTTGTGGTCATAGGAATTGGGAATTAGGAAGGGGGAATTGGGAAGGGGAAGTTCCTGATTCCTTCTTCCTGTTTCCTACTTCCACTTACCTAAATTATATCCTTCCGCGCAAGGGTTTTCGGAAAGTGAGGTATGAACGGTTTATTAAGGAAATTGAGCACAAGTTTGGAACAAGCTTTGACGCAAAAGCGCAGAGTCGCAAAGTTTTCTTTTTCATTTCTTTGCGGCTTCGCGGCTTTGCGTCAAAACGCCCTTTACAAAACCCCCCTCCTAATGGAAAATTTCACCATGCGCCCCACCATACAAGTTCTCGACCCCCAACTGATCCCCAAAATCCTGACCGAAGCCAAACAAATCCTGGCCGAACTCGGGTTTGAAGTGCGCGGAAAAGCCCTTCGCGCCCGTCTGCTCGCCCACGGACTGCAAACCACCGCCGATGGCCGCATTCTCTTCCCCCCGGACGTGGTAGATGCCGCCATCGCCTCCACACCCCGAACGTTCACCCTCCACACCCGCGAGGGGATGCCGTACACCGAACTGGGCGGCGACCGCGTCCACTTCGTCCCCGGCTCCAGCGGGTTGAGCATCCTCGATCACCGTACTGGAGCCACGCGCCTCGCCAACAGCACGGACTTCGTCGAATACATCCGCCTGTGCGACGGCCTCGAACACATTGCCTACCCCGCCACCGCCTTCTCCACCAACGCCGACATCGAAGCGCAAATCTCCGACGCGTGGCGGCTGTACATGGTGCTAACCAACACCCGCAAACCCGTCGTCTCCGGCGCGTTCACCGAACACGGCACCCCGCGCATGGTCGAGATGATGCAACTCTTCCGCCATGACCGTGCCGACCTGATCGCCCGCCCCATGTCCATCTTTACCATCACCGCCACGGGCAACTTCCGGTACAGCGAAGACTCCTGCCAAAATCTGCTCGACTGCGTGGAAGCAGGCATCCCCGTCGAGATCGTCCCGGTCACCATCATGGGCCTCATCGCCCCCGTCACCCTCTACCGCGCCACCGTCTTTCACGTCACCGACGTGCTCGCGGGGTTGGTGATGGCGCAAATCATCCAACCCGGCGCGCCCGTCCTGTTTGGCGGCGCGCCCGCCACCTTCCACATGAAAATGGCGACCTCCCCCATGATGGCGATTGAAGCGATGCGGCTGGATTTGATGTACCTCGCCGTCGCCAAACATCTCGGTCTCCCGTGCCAAACCTACATGGCGTTCAGCGAAAGCAAACTCCTCGACGCCCAGGCCGGGGCAGAGACGTTCGGGAGTGCACTCCTCGCGGCGCTGGCCGGGGCCAACTCCATCTCTGGGCCGGGGATGCTCGATTACCTGCTCGTCTTCAGCCTGCCCAAACTGGTGTTCGACAACGAAGTCTGCGGACAAGCCCTGCACTTTGTCCGCGAACAAAACCCGCCCGAAGACTTCCCGACGATAGACCTCGCCCGCCAACTGTTCGCCGACGCCCACCTGCTCACCTCCCCGCACACGATCCAAAACTGGCCCACCGAACTCTACCTCCCCGGCATGGTGTACGACCGCCTCAACCGCGATACCTGGGCCAAAGCGGGCGCGTGGACCCTCGAACAGCGCGCCACCGACGAAGTAGACAAACGCCTGGCCGCGTACGAACCCCTGGACACGGACCCCCGCGTGGTTGCGGAACTTCAGCGGATCATCCGCGCGGGCATGGCGGTGGACGCGCCGTTGCCCTTCATCCCGGAGGCGCGGAAGCCAAAAGCGGTGGAGGCCGCACCCGCGCGGGTACGGCGGCACGTGCGAGGGGGATAACTTGAACATGCTATAATTTATTTATGCTTCACCGACATCTCACCCACCAGGAATATACCCTTGCCGCGATTGACGACACCATCGCGCGCGGCAAACGGCGCGATTGGGCAGACTTACGACATGCCGCGCTTCAAGATCGAACGATTTTTGAAAAAGTCCTGCGCGTCTGTCAGGCCCATATCGCTGATCCTTACGCCCAACGCTATCATTTTTGTAAACAATATGCCGAGCGAAACCTTGCCTGAATGAGAGCTGGCATTGTCAGCGGCACATTTGGTAAAGAGCTCCTGCCATGAGTTCGCCACAATCATCTTTGACAAGCTTGTTGGTTGGCATAGTTGGAGGCGCGTAGTTGCGGAACTTCAAAAAACGTTTGGAGCATGACGAGGAAAACCAATTTTCGAATCAAAAACGGCGCGTGCCATACACGCGCCGTTTTTTTTAAGGCACATCCAAGAACGGCGTTCGTGCGTCGCTCATCGAGTACCACAGACGAACGCCGTTCCTAAAAGGTTTACTTCGTTTCTTCGGGCGGGTCGCCGGGGCCAGGGTCCCCGGACGGGGGTTTGGCCTGGACGGTGAAGCCCCAGTTTTGCAGGTCGTTCGTGACCACGCCGTTGAATTTGACGGCGACCAGGACGGCGCAGGCGACTTGTAAGAGGTCGAGCAGGCGTTGGACGGCGGCACTGCGTCCCTGGACGTTAATCTCGCGGGTGTTGCGCCCCTCCGTGCGGTCAAGCAGGGCGGTTTGGATGTCCGCCTGTAAGGTTTGCAGAGTGGCGAGGGTGGGGGTGGTTAACCGTTCGGGGGCAGGCAGGCTGTTCTGTTGGGTGATGTAAGCATCCAAAAAGGCGAGCCATTCTTTTTGCGTGCGGGGTTTGCGGACGACGACTCCGCTGGTCCCGGCAACGGTATCCAGGGCATACGTTTCCAGGTGGGCCAGGTTGGCGAAGTATTTGGCTTTGAGTTGTACCAGGGCGCTTTCGAGCAGGGGTTTGACGGTTTCGTAGGACTGGCGCAGGGTTTCGGCGGCGGTGGCGCGGCTGGCTTCCCCACCTCCGGCGGCGAGGACTGCCGCTTCGGCCAGGGCAAAAACGGATTGGATGAAAGAAAAAGAAACATCGCGGAGCTGGTCGCCTTCGTTGAGGCCGGACTCGTAGGCGATGAAGGTACGACCCGCCTGGATGATGTCGGCATCTTTGCGGGGCCAGTTGACCGTCAAGGCACTCTTGGCGTCAATACGAATAGATAACATGAGGAACCTCCTGAAAGAAAAGATATGGGGGATTGGGGATTGGGGATTGGGGATTGGTGATTGATGATTGATGATTGGGGGCGTCGCAGTACCGAGAGGGGATGATTCACGATGATTTGAGGCATTGCAGTACGGAGGCAAGGGGAATCAAGATGATTTGAGGCGTCGCGGTACGGAGAGGAGATGAATCACGATGATTCAGGGCATCGCAGTACGGAGACGAGAGGATTCACGGTGAATTGAGGCATCGCAGTACCAAGACGAGAGGAATCACGGTGATTCGGGGCGTCGTAGTACGGAGACGAGGAAAATCATGATATTCAGTTGTAGGGTTTGGAAAAAGGGTGGGTATCCCCCGGAAAAAATGTCAGACGGCTTGAGACTGCACATCGCGTGTGACTGCCATTCGCAACGCGGCCCCTGCGAATGGTTTGGGCAAGCGTCTGATCCCTGGCCCGCAGGCCCGGTTGAATTCACCCACTGGATATTCAAGCGGGGGGTCTGGGGGCAGGGGTGGGTTGTTAAGGTGCGGGGATGAACAGGATGTTCGTAAACATTGACCACCAAGATGCTTGCTAACCCTGATGGTCAATGTTCAACATTCTTTACCGTTTATCAATCAAGGGAGATATACCTTATATTTTTATCAGTAAACTCAAGCCAAGGCTCAAAGACTAAAATAACATTTGTTTCCCCAATGGCTACCTGTACAATAATCCACCCCTCAAATTCTCCGCCTGGGTAAAGATTGGCATCAAGTGCTGGTTCTGGATCAACGACTGAAGGCAAGTCATATAAAACACTTGCACTTCCTGTAGTTTTGAAATAAAAAGAATCAATTGATGTTGATTGATCATCGGTACTGATATTTCTGACATGCACCTTGACAGCAATATATTCCATGCCCTCATCCGGGGGATCATTGAATTGATTGGCTTCTTGAACCATCGTCCATGCATCTTCGCCGCGAATGACCTCAACAATTGAAACTTCCCAATCCTCGGTGATTACGATTTGGTCTTTCGGAGCTGGACTGGTTCGTTCTGTTCCCAACTCAGTGGGTTCTATACTTTTTAATTCTTCTGGAACTGACAATGTAGCATTTTCATCCAAAGCAATAAAACGAAACCTTTCGTCTTCAAAACTTAATAGCTCGTCTACGATGAGGATTAAATTTCCTTCTCCTACCTTAACTTGAAAACTTATCCACCCTTCCGTTTCTCCTCCAGTAAATAATTGTGCATCTAGTGATGGGTCAGGCTCTACAACACTCGCCCCTCGGTATTTGATATATTGATCACCAGTCAAAGCAAAGTCAGCCCCCCCGATACTATGTTCATCACTATCCGCATAAGTGCTTTTCACATGTAATTTTATCGATATATATTCCATCCCTTCTGAGGGGGGTTCGTTAAATTGATTAGCGGCTTGAATAGCTTGCCAGGCTGGTTCACCTCGAACAACCTCAAGCACTGAAACATCCCAATTAGGCGCAGAAACAACTTCTGACATAGAGAATGGATTACTCCGACTTAAGCCTATTGGCAACGGT
>JABWBV010000484.1 GCA_013359445.1 Anaerolineales bacterium
GACGCACTTCCGAGTAATTTTTATCTCGGCTCCGAAGTCTTCATCCTGGCTTTTCTCTAGGGTCAAGTGCGTCGCACCGAGTCCGTGCGTAACATGAGTGAAGTAATTCAAAACCCTCGCTTTTGCCAATTAATCCAGCCACTTTGACCGTTCACAATACCTTATGATGACCACCATCTTCCTCTCTGGCGTCTCCTCCCCTTGGGGCGCACGCGTTGCTACAGCCCTGGCCGAACAAAAAGACGCCGAGGTCCGGCTCCTGGCCCTTGCCCATAAGCCTCCCCCCGACGAAATCCCCGGCCTCGAATTTATTCGCGGCAATCCCAACAACCCGCTCACCGTCGATTTGCTCGCCGCCGAAAATGTCGAAACCGTCCTCTACCTGGATACCCTGGCTCCCAAAGGGATGTCTGGCGGCGCAAACTTCCTCGCCCTTTGCGCGCAGGCCGGTGTTCGGCGGATTATCCTCCCCAGCCAAACCCAGGTGTATGGCGCTCACCCCACCCACCCCCTCTACATCCCCGAAACGCACCCGCTCGATCCGAAACCGGCCCCTCAACACCGCGCCCTCCTCGACCTCGAATCCTTCGCCAACGGCCTCCCCGTCCAATACCCCGCCCTGACCCTCACCGTTCTGCGCTTCGCCCACATTCTCGGCCCCTCTGCCGATACCCCCCTCGCCCATTTTCTGCTCGATGACCGCGCCCCAACCCTGCTCGGGTTCAACCCCCTCTTCCAACTCATCCATGAAGCAGATGTCCTTGCGGCCCTTGTCCAAACCACCCTCCACGAAATTTCCGGCATCTACAATCTCGCCGCGGAAGATGTCCTCCCCCTCAACAAACTTCTCGGCCTCGCGGGGAAACTCCCCCTCCCCTTGGCGCACCCCCTGGTTGCCAAACTCCCCCCCCCTCTGACCCCGCTCCCGCTCGAATTCCTGCGTTATCCCTGTGTGGCGGCGCTCACCCGGATGCAAAACGAACTTGGCTACACCCCCGCCCACACCGCAGAAGAAACGGTCACCGAATTTGCCGCCGAGGTGCGCCGAATCCGCTATATGCCCAACGCCCTCGATGCCCTCACCAACCCCCTGCGCGATCTCGTCCAACGCCTCACCCGCGCTGGTGAAGAAGACGAAAACAACGAATAATTTCCCCCTCGCTCCGACCACCTGACAATCACATGACTGACCAACCCACCCCCGCCGAAGAAACCCCCACCCCCCGACCCAAGCGGGGAAAACGCGCCGCGAACGCCGCCCCCTCCCCGGAAATTCCCGCCGCCGAACCGCCTCCCGCCGATGACCCCATCGACGAAGACACCCTGCGCCGCGAACTCATGGAAGAACTCGACCACCTGATCGCCCGCGTTCGCAAAAGTGCCCCGGATTACAGCCCCCCGCCTTTTTCGCCCAAACGGCTCATCCAATTTCTTCAAGAAAACCTCCAACGCTTCTCGCCCGATACCCAACAGTCCATCCTCGAACGCCTCCGCAATGCCGTTGGACAAGACTTCCTCGACGTGGATACCTGGAAAGGCATCTGGTTCATGCTCAATTACACCGTCGAATACCGGGGCGACCAATTCAAACGCCGCTTCACTGGCGAATATCAGACCGACCCCTGGGGCATGGACTACGAATTTATCGAAGTTGTCCAACCCCTGCTCGATTTTCTGCAAAAACAATACTTCCGTCTGGAACTGACCGGCCTCGAACACATCCCCGATGCAGGCCGCGCCATCCTCGTCGCCAACCACTCCGGCCAATTTCCATGGGATGGCCTCATGCTCAACACCGCCGTCCTCAACAGCCACCCCTCCATGCGAACCGTCCGCGTGCTGTTTGACCCCTGGTTTGCCACCGTGCCCTTCCTGGGAGATAGCCTGGTTCGTTTTGGACAGGTTGTCGCCACCGAAGAAAACGGCGAAACCCTGCTCGAACAAGACGAGCTGATTGCCGTCTTTCCCGAAGGCAACCGGGCGATGGCAAAAACCCCAAAAAATCAATACAAACTCGCGCGGTTTGACCCCAATGCCTTCATCCGCATGGCCCTCAAAACCGGTGCCCCCATTATCCCCGTCGCCATCGTCGGCTCGGAAGAGACCGCCCCCACCCTGCACCGTTCCCGGACATTAGCCGCCCTCACGGGCGCGCCCTTCTTCCCGCTCCCCTTGTTCGGTCCGCTCCCCCTCCCCGCCAAGTGGTACGTAGACATCGCCCCTCCCATCCCCACCGACTCTTTCGGCGCAGACCGGGCAACCGACCCCACCCTCATCTCCCAACTCGCCGATCTCACGCGGAATCACGTCCGCCAAATGTTAAACAGCCGGTTGACCCAACGACGTTCCGTGTATTTTGGGTAATCTCAACCATTAACAATTGAGAATTCACAATTCATAATTTCTTTATGGCTTTTTACCCCACCCCTGACCACCTCTACACCTCCCTCGGCGAAACGCTCACCCGCGCGCAAACCCACGCCCCGGACGCGGCCCGCGCGGTGATCAACGCCAAACTGATCATCCACATGCGCTTCACCGATCCCCTCGCTGAACTGCTGGTCAACGGGCGGAAAACCCCCTTCCAGATCGAATACGGCCCCGCCAAACTCCGCCCCGAACTGGAACTCAATCTCGCGGCAGACACTTTTCATCAAATTTTGCTACAAGAAATGGAAATCAAATCCGCCGTCGCCCGCGGCCTGATCAAAGTCCGCGGTCCTGTTTGGAAACTGGCCTCCTTCGGTCCCGTCATCGAAGCTGGACAACAAGTGTACCCGTTGGTCTTACAAGATTTAGGGTACAGATAGGAGTAAACATCGTGCCAGGAAAACCATCCAAAACCGCCCTCGTCCTCGCAGGTGGTGGCCTTACCGGCGCCATGTACGAAATTGGTGCCCTGCGCGCCATCAACGACCTCCTCCTGGACCGTACCGTAAACGACATTGACATCTTCATCGGCACAAGCGCCGGGGCTATCGTCGCTTCCTCGCTCGCCAACGGCGTTAGCCCGGAAGAAATGATGCAAGCCAACGCCGGTTTCAACCCGGACATTCGCCCCATTGAACGGAAAGATTTATTCAATATCAGCCGGTCCGAGTTACTATACCGTTTGGCGCGTTTTCCCCAAACCATTCTCGGCGCGTGGTCCCACTATTTCCGCCATATGGACGACATGTCCTTCTTTGATCTGCTCTGGTCGCTCCTGGAAGGGCTCCCCTCCGGTTTTTACGATGGCCTGGCCCTGGAACGCTACCTGCGTGAAACCCTGCTTTCCAACCAACGCTCAAACCACTTTGACCACCTCGAAAAAGAACTCTACATCATCGCCACCGACCTGGACACCGGCGAACGCGCCGTCTTTGGCCGGGGATACTTCGACGCCCCCATTTCCCTGGCCGTCGCGGCCTCCTCCGCCCTGCCCGTCGTATACAAACCCATCCGCATCGGTAAACGAGAATACGTGGACGGAGGGATGCGCGGCAACGCCAGCCTCGATCTCGCCATCGAACACGGAGCCAAACTCGTCATTTGCATCAACCCCCTCGTCCCGTTCGACAACAGCGAACACAACGTCCCCCTCCTCGGCCCCGATGGCGGCTATCTGAGTGCTAAAGGTCTGCAAGCCATCACCAATCAAGTCACCCGCATCAATCTCCATTCCGGCCTGCACTACCACATCAAACAACTGCGCCGCTCCCACCCCGACGTAGACATCATCCTAATCGAACCTCGCCCCGACGATCGGCAAATGTTCTTCTACAACGTCATGCGCTACTCCGCCCGGCTGATCATCGCCCGACACGGCTTCGAATCCGTTACGCTAGACCTCGCCGAAGAATACCCCCGCCTGAAAGCCACCCTCGAACGCCACGGCATCCCTATCTCCCGCCGCCGCGTCATCGAAGAACTCGCCGCCATCTACCAATCCGGCGACAACCCCACCGTCGTCCGCGACATTCTCGAAACCGGCAAACTCCCCAACGCCTCCACCGCCGAACATCTCCGCGATACCCTCACTGATCTCGACGTCCTCCTCGCAAATCTCTAGCATTTTCTCTTTTTCGCCTTTTTCCCCGCCTCCTCAATGTCCTCCTCCAAACCCTCCGGCACCGCCCAAATCTTCCGCGAACTCCTCACCAACCCCTCCGCCCGTCGGAAACGCATCTCCGGGCAGGAACTTCCTCCCGCGCTCAAACTCCTCCGCACCTTCCAATCCGAACGCCTCGCCCGTTCCCATGCCGATCTCCTCGCAAGCCCGCGTTTTGGCCCCGCGTGTCGCTTTTTCCTCACCGACATCTACGCCCCCCAAGATTTCAGCCAGCGCGACCACGACGCCGAAACACTGTACAAACTGATGAACCGCTTCCTCCCGGAAGACCTGCTCTACCCGCTTGCCCTTGTCCTCAAACTGAATAACATGACCCACGACCTTGATGAACGCCTCGCGGACGCTCTCGTCAACCATCTTGGCGTCACTGACACCATCACCCCCGAACAATATGCAGAAGGCTACCGGATCTGCGACAACTATCAGGAGCGCGAAAAACAAATCGACATGCTTCTCGAAATTGGGGCACGCGTGGAAAAACTTGTCAAAAGCCCACTGACCGCGCCCACCCTCGCCCTCGCAAACATCCCCGCTAAAACCGCCGGTTGGGACGAACTCCACAGTTTCCTCGAACGTGGTTACCAGGCCTTCAAGATCATGAAAGGCTCCTACTACTTCCTCAAAACCATCACCACGCGCGAAAGAACCATTCTCCACCACATCTTCAGCGCCCACCCTGATCCATTTGGCTGGGAGTAATCGGAATTTTGCCACGGATTGTAGAGCCGCAAACGCAACCGGGCACGGATTTCCGTGCCCGGTTGCGTTTTAAAGGTTCAGCTATACCGCAGATGTGCCTCAAAAAAAGATGGTGAGGCATATTCATGCCTCACCATCTTTTGGAGGACTACTGACTACTTCGCCTGAGCATGCTCAAGCTTATTTCGTGATGAGGGGGAGATAAAGTTTCGTAGTATTGGTTCCAACGGAAGATGTTAGGGTAGTGGATGCGCTTACCAACGGATCAGTTTGGGAGGTGGCGGTGATGGTGACTGTGTCCATGTCGCCGACCGCGGCCTCTGCGGGGAGGGTGACGATGACGGTGAAGGTGGCGGTTTCCCCGGCATTTAGCGTTACATCTGGCGCAGAAAGCTCGCTTACCCAGAGGTTCCCCGTCAGCGTCAGAGACACAATATCCGCGACATTGCCAGTGTTCGTGACGGAGACGGTGTAGGTGATTTGCGTGTCGGCGGGCGCGGTTTCACTTTGGGCAGGGCCGAGACTTACACCGTTGAAGGGCTGTTCCAAACCACACCAGGTGATGAACGCATTGAGGGCGTTGCGCCGGTTGGGCGAGCCGTAGATGGCCTCCAACGGGAATGCCCAGAAGGAGGATTTGTACCCGGCCTCTTTGGTGAGGGCCGCGCCCCGGTCATTGGTACCGACCAATCCAAGTGCGGCGGTGACATCCGGGGTGACCCAGTCGGCGGAGTCGGTGAAGGGGTAGAGTAGGGAGCGAAGCCCAAGCACACTATAGACGCCCTCGCCGTTGACCTGGCCGTAATCGCCATTGCCTTCGGTGAGTGTCGCGACGCCCAGGTAGGTGGTCATAAAGTCCGTCAGGCCACGGTCTTGGAGGTAATCCTGGCTGGAGAGGAAGAGACAGGCCTGGTTTGTGTCCAACCAGGT
>JABWBV010000485.1 GCA_013359445.1 Anaerolineales bacterium
CGGCGATGGCCATCGCCGCCCCGTGTTTATGTTGAGGGATTGTATTCGTTACCGTCTTCCGCCCCCACTACCCACTGTCGTTACCACACTGGACACCTTGAAACTATCCACCTCCGCGCCGGGGGTGTACGTGCCATCCTGGTACAGCCCGTCCACTGCCGTCCCGGTCGAACTGCCCTCGACGTAGATGGTGTAGGTTTCGCCGTCCACCAGGTTGGGGGAGGAAAAGGCCAGGGATTGGTAGTTTTTCGTCGGGACGAAGGTCAGTACGTCTTTGCCCGCGCTGTTTTGAATGTGAACCAGCGTGCCTGCGGGGATGGTGGTGCCGAAGTAGATCAGTACCGCGTTTTGGCTGGATGATTCGCCGGGGGCCTGGGCCATGCCGGAACTTCCCGCGGCGATCAGCGTGCCGCCCGTCATGTTGAACCCGCCATCGTAATCGAGGGGGCCATTCATTTGCTCGGTCGGACCGTTGACCAGCACCGTGCCACCCGTCATTTGGAATGCCCCGTTCACGTCAATCCCATCGCCATCCGCATCCACCACGACATAGCCGCCGTTGATGTAGAGGTAGTAATTGCCGGAATAGTCGAAGAAATCCGCCCCCGGTCCGCCGCCCGGCCCCCCGCCAAATCCACCGCCCGCACCAAACCCGGAACTGTCATTGCCTCCGGCGACGTTGATGCCGTCATCGCTGGAAACCAGGCGAATTTCCCCGCCGTTGATGGTGATGACCGCGCTTTCGATGCCTTCGTAGGAGGCGGGAATCTGGATGGTTCCGGCGTTAATTTCGAGGGCGGTGTCCGCGTGCATCCCGTCGTCGCCGCTTGAGAGGGTGAACGTGCCCCCGTTGACGATCAGCGTCCCGTTCGAGTGCAGGGCGTCGTCGGCAGAGTCAATGTTGAACGTGCCATTTTCGATGTTGAGGTTGACGACTGCCTTGATCCCTTTCGCCGAGAGGGTTTCGGCAATCCGAGTGCCACTGCCTCCGCCCGACGTGAGGGTGAATGTGCCGTTGGCGATCATCACATCGGTTTGGGCCGTTATCGCGTCCCCGCCTGACGTGATTTCGAGGGTGCCGTTTTCAATCGAGATGTAGCCTTTTGCGGCGTCTTCTTCGTTGTCGGATTTCAGCCCGTCGCCGCCCGCGTGGATGGTGAGGGTGCCCGCTTTGACGATGAGGTAATCTTTGCCGCGAATGCCATCGTCTACGGCGTTGACTGTGATCGTACCGCTCGTGATGAGCAGGCCATCTTTGCTGGCGATGCCGTCGTTGGAATTGCCGTTGACGGTCAGCGCGCCGTTGCCGAAGAGGGTCAGGTCGGCGGTGCTGAAGAGGGCGGCATTGGGTTCGTCGGTTTCAGCGTCGGGGAAGACGTAGGCGGCCGCGTCGGTGAGGGTGTTTTGTGTGCCGTCGGCCAGTTCGATGACGACTTTTTCGGCGTTGGTGACGGCAAGCGGTGCGCCGGTGGAACTGTTGAGGGTGACGCCGTTCAAAATCAGATGAACGGTGGCCTCATCCTGGGTGTCTACGACGATTTGCCCGTCGGTGAGCGACCCGCTCAGGGTGTACGTGCCCGCGCGGGTGATGGTGGCGATGTTCCCCGCAATGCTGACGCCGTTGTTGTCGGCGGTGATCGTGTTGCCGCTCAAAACGATTTGTACGGCGGAGGTGCTGTCGTACTGGTAATCTTCCGCGTCTTCGTGCGATTCGCTGTTTTCGGCGAGGACTTCTTCGACCGTATCTGATGCGGTGCTGATGGTGGTCACTTCGGTGGCGGTGCCGGTGTCACTGGTGGTGGAGATGACGTTTGCCACACTCTGGCACGCGGCCAATGCGAACAGGGTCAAGATGCTGATAACTAAAATCCATAAAGGTTTCTTTTTCATGGGATGGCTCCTTCGTGTCTTTGGTAGTGATGATTTCAATCGTTCAACGACTGAAGTCGTCACTACCCAGGTTCATCTTGTTGGTAATTTCCCCGCATGATAGAGCATTGTTATAGAGAAGATGTGAAGAAGGGATAGAGAAAGTGTGTTTTTTGCGAGAGGCTGTCTGAAAACCCAAACCCTAAAGGTTTTTGTCCTTTTGGGGCACGTTTTCCCATGAAAAACGTGTCTTTTTAAGGTAATTTTCCTAATAGGGTAAACCTTTCGGGTTTGGTTTGGGTGGCTCTTGACGAAAAATAAAGTTCACGCATATAATTAGTTAGTCTAACTAATTATATGAGGTTTACAATGGAAACCCTCCTCATCGAATTTATCAACACCCTCGAACATTCTCTCAAAAACATCCAGGAACAATCCGGCCTCAGCGCGGGGTTTTCCCGGCTGACGATCAGTCAGGCCCAATATTTGGACGCGATTCACACCCTCGGACAGCCCACGATTACCGAACTGGCCACCCACCTCAATTTCGCAAAGGCCTCGGTGACGACGGGAATCAATAAACTGGTCGCGTTGGGATATGTGCTCAAAAATCAATCCAATGAGGACAAACGTGTGGTTCGGGTTCAGTTGACCTCCGCAGGCGAGGAACTTGTCAACGCAAAATTTCACGCGTTGCAGGAATATGTGGCCTTTATCGGCTCTGCCCTCACCGAAGAAGAAAATATCCAGTTTCAGGCCATTCTTGCGAAATTGGTCAGGCTATTTAAGCAATAACAAGGACACTCATGCTCATCACCATGTTAGCCATTGGCTCAAGAGGCGACGTGCAACCGTACCTCGCATTGGGGGCGGAACTCAAAAAAACGGGGTACCGGGTGCGGATTGCCACCTTTCGGAATTTTGAATCCTTTGTCAACGACTTGGGGCTGGAATTTTTCCACGTCCACGGGGATGTTGCGCAAATTGCCGCCAGTGCGGAGATGCAAACCTCCGCCATGCAGGCGGATAACCCCCTCAAACTGCTCCTCAGTTTTAATAAACTGAAATCCTATGTGTTCGATCTCCAAAAAGATTTTTTTGACGCCTGCGAAGGGGCCGATGCGATTCTCTACCACCCCGGCGCGTCTATCGGGTATTTCATAGCCCAACATCTCAACATCCCCAGCATCCTCGCCCCACCGTTTCCGATGACCCCCACGCGCGAGTACCCGGCCTTGATTTTTTACGACCGCGCCCGCCTCGGCAAAGCGTATAACCATCTCACGCACAAAATCTTCGAGCAGATCATGTGGATGGCCTCCAGCGCACCCGTGAAACAATTTTGGAAACAGAAATTTGGGCGTGCGCCGAAAAACTTTGCCAGTCCATTTCCCCTTCAAACCACCCGCACCTCCCCGACGATTATCTCGTGTAGCAACTATGTCTTTCCCCAACCCTCAGACTGGCCCGCGCACGTGTACAACACCGGCTACTGGTTTTTAGAGGACGATCAGCACTGGCAACCCTCCGAATCCTTGCTCAAGTTTCTCGATCAGGGCAAGCCGCCCGTGTACGTCGGCTTTGGCAGTATCGGGAACCCAGCGCTCGCCGCACAAACGACGGCGTTGGTCATCGAGGCGCTCCAACGCGCGGGCCAGCGCGGGGTGTTGGCGACCGGGTGGAGTGGGATGACCCAACGAGATGACCTCCCCGAAGACATTTTCATGCTGGAAAGCGCACCCCATTCCTGGTTGTTCCCCCGGATGGCTTGCGTCGTTCACCACGGCGGGGCGGGGACCACTGCCGCGGGGTTGCGCGCCGGCGTGCCGGGGGTGATCATCCCGTTCGGCAACGATCAATTTGCATGGGGACGGCGTGTGCAGGAATTGGGCGTCGGCACCTCCATTCCCCGCAAAAAACTCACGGCAGAAAATCTCTCCCAGGCAATTTCCTTCGCCCTCAAGCCGGAAATCCAAAACACGGCGAAAGACTTGGGGACCAGGATTCAAAGCGAAAACGGGGCGGAGACGGCGGTCAAAATTATCCGCGAGAGCCTGGATTCGGTGATGGCTAGGAAATAAAAAATTTCCGCATCTTCCTTTTTTCCGCGACAAATTATAAAGTCGCGGAAAAAAGGAAGATGCGGAAGGTTGGTTCATCCATGCCCGCCGGGGGATGAAGTCCCCCGTCTACCAAACGATGCCCGTTGAAACAGGCTAAGCCGGATTGATCCGGCTTGCCTACCCCTTCTTCTTCCTTTCGTAATCAAACGTCTGCGCCAACCCCTCTCGTAGGGGGCGGGGATTGTAGCCCAAATCCCGTTTGGCTTTGCCGTTATCGCCGATATACGTCACCCCCGCGAGGATGCGCTGGCCCTCGCTAGAATATACGCCCTCGATGGGGAGCACCTTCTCGACCACGCCCATGATCCCGGACATCATCTTCAACATGCCAGGGGGCATCGTCAACGGCATTTTCGTCCCGGTCAGTTCGCTGGCAATTTTGCACCCTTCGACAAACGTGTGGCGCGGCCCGGCGATGATGTAGGTTGAACCGGGCGCGGCCTTTTCCATCGCCGCGATGTGTGCCCAGGCGATGTCGTCCACGTGCGCCCAGCAGTACGCGGTCTGTTGGGGGATGGGTTGGGTTTTGCCATGCAAAAACCCGCGCAGGAACTCGCCCATTTGACTGGTATCTTCCGGGCCGTAGATCAGGCCGGGCTGAAGGATCACGAGCGGGAGGCCCTCCGCCACGAATTTATCCGCGATGTGATGGGCCTCCGCTTTTGTCCGGTCGTAGGCGCTCAGGTGTTGGCCGGTGAACCGGTAATTCTCGTCCACCATTTTCCCGTGGGTGTCGGAGTTGACTGCGAGGGTGCTGGTGTACACGCCTTTCGGGATGCCCAACGCCTTCATCAGTTCGAGCACGTTCCGTGTCCCTTGCACGTTCACCTGTTCGCCGGGGGTCGCGTCCCGCACGCCGACTTTGTACCAGCCCGCAATGTGGAACACGCCGTCCACGCCCGTCATTGGGGCGCGCATGGATTCTTTCTCTGCCACATCCCCTTTGTGTAGGATTACGCCCAGGTCCGCGAGGGCCTTCGCTTTCGAGGGGGTTCGGACCACCGCCCGCACCTCATGCCCTGCCTCGCGCAGTTGTCGCGCGACCACGCCCCCGACAAATCCTGTTGCACCAGTTAAAAAGTATTTCATTCGTTCGCTCCATTTGTAAAGCAAGTTTGCAACTTGCTCCCGTTGAGGCAGGATGCAATCCTGCGCTACTTTAAAAGGGTTGTAATTAGTGTGGATAACTCCGCGTCAAAATCTACGATAAATCCTTGCATCTCCGGGCGGGATAACACCTGTTGAACGACGGGAGCCGGGGCCGCGAGGTGACGCAGACCGACGATCAGAGCGTGCAGACGCAAGAGGAACCGCGCCCCCTCCCCGCGCCCGAGCGTGGACACCCGCTCTTCCAACAATGCCCCCGTCCGAGCCATCTGCACCCCCAACCGTTGTTTGAACGCCAACGCCACCTCGTAACTGACATTTTGCTCCAACACCGTCGAAAGGATTGCCAATAACCGAAGCAACCCCGGACGTTCTGCCAGCGATTGCACGATCAGGGTTGCGATTTGATCGGGGGTCTGCTCGCCCGCTGGGGCCAGGCTCCCATCCATTTCGTCGAACCAGTCTGCCAATTGCTCCATCATGATCGCCAAAAACAACTCTTCCTTCGTCAGGAAGTACAAGTACATCGTCCCCTTTGCCAGGTCCAGCCGCTCGGCAACGCCCGCCATCGTGACGGTGGCATAGTCGGTTTCCTGGAACAGCGTCCAGGCGGTGGCGACGCG
>JABWBV010000486.1 GCA_013359445.1 Anaerolineales bacterium
GGCAATCCCGTCAGAGCGGCAATTTCCCCAAAAAAGTCCCCCGCACGCAATACTTCCAATTCCCGATATTCTCCATCTTCCTCACGTCCGGCCATCGCCTCGCCTTCCAACATGAAGAAAGCGGCATCGCTGGCTTCCTGCTTGCAGATGATCGTCGCTCCGGCAGGCGTCTCGTAAACGGTCATCATCTCTTGCAAGCGGGTTTGTTTTTCCGGGGGAAGGGCGGCAACGGCGGGGATCAGGATTCCCAGGCGGTGGAAGTCGGAAGGGTATAGCCTCCGGCCCAAACCGAGGGTGGAGACGGTGGGAGCCGTGCGGAGCAAGGTGATGGCGCGCCGCCATTCCGCACGAGATTGCTGAAACCCTGGCAAATTCAAAGACAACCCACCCATCAAAAAAACCAACGCACCCCCGGCCAGATACATCACCCCTGGCCCGACCAAATCCGCCAGCCCTGCAATCAGGGTTCCGGCCATATAGAGCGTATCGCGCATGACAAAAAACGCGCTGAAGACGCGCCCGCGCGCTTCCCGCGGCGTTTGCCGTTGGATGACCACCGTTTGGACAATGGCGGACGGCGCAAAGATAAACCCTTCGAGGGCAAGGAGGATGACCGCAAACGGCACATTGTTCAACCGGGAAAAGATCATGCTCGTTAACCCATATCCGATAAAACTGATCGCCAACCATTGCCCTTCGCGCAGGCGGTCCCCCACCCGCGCCAGGAAAAAGCCAGCGATCACGACCCCGATCAATCCCGCGCTTTCGATGAAGCTATATTGAAATTCTGTGGCCCCCAGGTTTTCGAGCGAAAACGGCAGGCGCAAGGTATCCAAATATCCCGCCGCAAGTGAAATCGGAAAAAAGAGCAAAAACAGGGAGCGTAAAACATCCGTGCGGGCGATCAGGTTCACGCCGGAACGAAGGTTGTGGTACACGCTTTTGATATCGGACTCCACTTCCATGGGGATGGCAGGGACATGGACGAAGTACATCGCTAATGCTGAAAGCAGGTATGTGGCGGTGTTGATGTAAAACGCCCAAACGATGGGCAATTCAGCGACGATCCACCCTGCGGTGGTAAAGCCGACGATCAAAGCCAGGTAATAGCCTATCGCCATCATGGAATTGGCCGCGTTCAGTTCTTCTTCGGAGGCAATCTCGGCCAGCACACTGGCGTGGGCAGGGCCATAAAACTGTTTCAGCGCGGCAGTGAGGATCACGAGCACATACAACCAAATAATATTGACCGGCAACAAAAAAGGAATGGCAAAGACAGACCCCGCCAGAAGCATATCAGCCACGAGCAAAATCCGTTTTCGATCCACCCGGTCTACGAACACCCCGGCAATCAACCCAATCAACGGGCTGGGGGCAACCGTCGCCATGAGCATCAAGCCCACGTTGAGGGCGGAGCCGGTGATCTGGTAAATATACAACGAAGAGGCCAGGGTGGTGACAGAGGCCCCCATTTCCGAGATCAATTGTCCAATCCACATGCGGGTAAAGTTACGGTTGCGGAAAATGGCAAAGGTGGCGTTATTCATCGTGTTCACTTGTATTTCAAAGGGGATGTGCCCATTATACAGCCAGAATCAAAAATCCCTGCCTTCGAGGCACCGAAAACAGGGATTCCGGGAACGACTCAATAATCAAACCGTTTGCGCCACCCACTTCCCCTGCCCCCGAAACAACTTCTGAAACGCAATGATCGCAATCGCCACATACGCCAACGTCTTCGGGATCATCAACATCCCCACCATCGGCGCGACCTGCACGAACAAGATGACTGGTGTATAAAACGCGTACGAAACCAGGATACTGATCCCGATCCCCACAAACGCCCGGTCATGTGCCCGGATCGCGTCCCGCAAAATCAAAAACGCCACCCCCAACCCCTGCACCACCAGCGGCAGGTTCCGGTACAGCGACCAGGGTTGCGGCGGCACGGTGTTGTTCCACTCATTCTGCGGGAACAGCATAATGACCAGCCGCACGATTCCCATCGCCAGCAGAAATCCCTCAAACGCGCCCAACGTCTTGCCAAACCGCTCTTTCCAAATGTAAACGACCAACATATAAAAAAACGTCACCGTGATCGCCGTCGCCAGCGCCCCCAGCCCGACCAACCCCACCTGTCCCGCCGGGACCGCGTTCGCCGTCAGCATCTCCCCTCGCGCATACGCCAGCACCCGGAACCCGACATGCCCGGTATCCCCCAACGCCAGCAAGGCAAACGCCCCAATGATGTACGCCCGCAAACTTTTTTGTTCAATTGGTAAAAAACGATGCCGTTGAGCCATCACAACGACCAACCCCCAAACCGTGATCAAATACGCAATATTGAACGTGATTTCCATCCACATCCGTGCGGTTTCATCCATGAGAGACTCCTCGTGCCCAAAGATTCTCCGCTCCCGAAGGGGAATTATATATCAACCTTTACCTGATAGGAACATAATACACCTGGTTATCCCATTCGCCCTCCTCACTGAGTTCAACCAGTAAAAGCAGGTCTTCAATCACAGTACGAAAAGGTCTTTTGCCTCTGACTTCAAACACCCCTGGCATGAGTTTTCCTTGTCGAATACGTTGATATGCAAATTCTGTGATCGTGGTTACGTCATGGGTAAGCAAGATTCGCTTTTCTTGTGCCGCCCATTCAAGAATTACCTTATCATCTGTGTTACGCAACCCTATATCCTGAACGCGCACAACATCTAAATCAGGCTTACGCCGTAACAAACCCCGTAAAATGTCGTTGTTGAAATTCTCATCCGCAACGAATCGGAGCATGGATTACTGTTCTTTCTGAGCCATCCGCGCAAGCAAACGTGCGCGAATCCCTTCTGCCGGAAATCGAGTTTCGTATTCCTTACGTACCGTCTCAGCCTGTATTTGCCGCTTCTTCAAATAGTCCTCAACTTTAGCGCGGTTCTGCAAATAGTAACCAATGGCTGAATACACATCGGAAAGATTGAGCGAAGGATACTGGTAAACAATCTCTTCCGGTGTTGCCCCATCCCCAAAGGCTTCCACAACCGTATCAAGTGGCACCCGTGTCCCACCGACCCGAATCACCCCATGTCGGTCTACTTCCAAAGGCATAGTCTGTGCTTCGATTACATACTCCATCGAACAACTCCTTACGTTCTAAGACTAGCCAAATTTTACCACCCCTTCCTATTAAACTATCAGCCCCCGCCTTCAATATACCGAAAACGGGGGCTGACTTCTTTGATTTGGAATTTGCCGACTTGCAGAATTGCCGATTTTCAGGCTATACCTCCACCCCTTCCTTATACGCCTCCATCGGCACGCATACACAGAACAGATTCCGATCCCCATACACGTTATCAATCCGACCCACGGCGGGCCAGAGCTTCGAGGCACGGACGAACGCGGACGGGAACGCGGCCACCTCGCGGGAGTACGGGCGATTCCAATCGGCGGCCAGGACCGCGTCGGCGGTGTGGGGGGCGTGGGCGAGCGGATTGTTGTGGGCATCGATCTCCCCGCGTTCCACCTGCCCGATCTCTTCCCGGATCGCGATCATCGCCTCGCAGAACCGGTCGAGTTCTTCCAGCGATTCGCTTTCAGTGGGTTCGATCATCAACGTGCCCGGCACGGGGAACGACATGGTCGGGGCGTGGAAACCGTAGTCCATCAGCCGTTTGGCGACATCGTCTACGGTGGCGAATTCTTTCAGGTGGCGGAGTTCCACGATGCACTCGTGCGCCACGCGGTTGTTCTCGCCGCGATACAGGACAGGGAAGTACGCTTCCAGGCGTTCGGCGACGTAGTTGGCGTTCAAAATCGCCATTTGCGTCGCTTTCTTCAAGCCCGCGCCACCCATCATGCGGATGTACGCGTAGGAAATCACCAATACGCTGGGGCTCCCCCACGGCGCGGAGGACACCGTACCCAGTGGGGTTGCGCCACCCACACCGTCCACCTGCGGATGATTGGGCAGGTACGGCGCGAGGTGCGCGGCCACACAGATCGGCCCCATCCCCGGCCCCCCGCCCCCGTGCGGGATGCTGAACGTCTTGTGCAGGTTCAAATGGCAGACATCCGCGCCGATTTCGCCCGGTTTTGCCAACCCGACGAGGGCGTTCATGTTCGCCCCGTCCATGTACACCTGCCCCCCATTTTCGTGAATGATCCGGCAGATATCTTTGATCGCCGCCTCAAACACCCCGTGGGTGGACGGGTACGTGACCATGAGCGCGGCCAGACGCTCACAGTGTTGTTCCGCTTTCGCGCGCAGGTCATCTACTCTAATATTGCCGTGTTCGTCCGTGTCCACTACGATCACGTCCATCCCGGCCATGACCGCACTGGCGGGGTTGGTGCCATGGGCGGACGCGGGGATCAGGCAGAGGTCGCGGTGGTGGTCGCCGCGGGCTTTGTGGTAGGCGCGGATGGTCAGCAGACCGGTGTATTCGCCTTGTGAACCGGCGTTGGGCTGGAGCGAGGTCGCGGCAAACCCGGTGATCTCGTTCAGCCAGGTTTCGAGGCGGCGGAACATTTCCTGATAGCCCTCGGTCTGGGCGGCGGGGGCAAACGGGTGCAAATGCCCAAATTCCGGCCAGGTGACGGGGATCATCTCGGTGGTCGCGTTCAGTTTCATCGTGCAGGAACCGAGCGGAATCATCGCATATGCCAGGGACAGGTCTTTCGCCTGGAGGCGGTGGATGTAGCGGAGCATTTCGGTTTCGGCGTGGTAGCTATTGAACACCGGATGGGTGAGGTACGCGCTCGTGCGGGCAAACGGCGCGGGGTAGTCCACACTGACCGCGTCCGCCAATGCGCCGAGGTCCAGTTGCCCCGGTTGGGCACCGAAAATCTCGAACAGGGTGGACATTTCTTCAATTTCCACCGCTTCGTCGAGGGAAACCCCCACCCGATCAGCATAGTAAGCGAGATTGACCCCGCGGGCGAGCGCGGCCGCGCGGATATCTTCCACCCGCCCCGGCGCGGACACCGTGACCGTGTCGAAAATCTCTCCCGCATTGACGCCGTACCCTAACTGCCGCAAGCCCGCGCGCAACACTTCTGCGAGCAGGTGCACGCGTTGGGAGATGCGCCGTAACCCGTGCGGGCCGTGGTACACCGCGTACATCGAGGCCATGATCGCCAGCAGAACCTGCGCGGTGCAGATGTTGCTGGTGGCTTTTTCCCGGCGGATGTGCTGTTCCCGGGTTTGCAGAGAGAGGCGATAGGCAGGTTTCCCGGCGGAATCAATGGAAACGCCGACCAAACGACCGGGCATGACACGTTTGTGTTCATCCACGACCGCCATGTACGCCGCGTGCGGGCCGCCGAACCCCATCGGGACACCGAACCGTTGGGTGTTGCCCACGGCCACGTCTGCGCCAAACTCCCACGGGGGACGGAGAATGGTCAGGGCGAGTAAATCGGCATCTACCACAGTGAGTGCGCCGTGTTTGTGCGCGGCGGCGAAAAAGTCCGCGTAGGGCAGGACATCGCCATCGGTGGTGGGATAGGCGACTAACACGCCAAACGTGGGGATGCTGAAATCGTAAGTGGTGTGATCTCCGACGATCACTTCCACGCCAATCGGTTCCGCGCGGGTTTGCACGACAGAGATGACGTGGGGGTGGCATTTTTCGGAGACAAAGAAGACGTTGGCGTTGGATTTGCGCGGGCGGGCGCGCAACGCGAGGGCCATGGCTTCCGCGGCGGCGGTGCCCTC